>JAOZRM010000393.1 GCA_029940175.1 Candidatus Sabulitectum sp.
CTACATCGGACTGATACTCATAGTCGCAGAAATACCAGAGACAGTCATCATCATCAGCCTGATACTCGTATTCTGTAACAAAAACCGAAGCATCTGCCTGATACTCGTAATCAACTACGTATACACTTATATCAGCTTGATACTCGTACTCGACAATATAGATCGACCCGGCTGTAGCAGTTCCAGCAAAAAGACAAATTGCAAATAATAGAAAAGAACTCTTTAACATTTTACACCTCCTGTCTAAAGATGATAACTCCCTTTACCAGTGTCCACAATACCCGAGATTTCAATACAAGTGTTATACTTCTATTCACTATTATTGTGCTGTAAGATTTTTTGTCTATTGTTTATAAATGATTCATCCCTTAGAATAACAAAATCCCAAACGCTGAATTGAAAGGAAAATTTATGAGATACGCTTCATTGTTGGTAATTCTTATGATTGCTGCGGCAGGTGCTGAATGGATTGATTTCGGAGTTGACGGTCTCCCTTCCATGGAGATAACTGTCATTGAAACTTCTTCCACTGGTATGCTTGTGGAACTGAATGTTCCCGGAGTTGACATCAACCAGATAACCAGGGAAGGCACGATTTACCACGAACTTTCTATTCCCGGTGCAATTCCTAATACTGCCGGTGAAGGTCATCCTTCCATACCATCCATCTCTTTTCTCGCTGCAGTATCAGATGCAGGTGTATCCAGCATTACCATAGAAAACTCATCCTGGGTTGACCTTGGCATTTACACACCTGCTCCAATGCAGCCAATACCTTCTGACGATTCATACGAACCTGTTCCATTTACTGTTGTTCCTTCATCCTATACTGGTGTTCTTCCTTCCCAGCAGGCTTCATGGGTCAGTGATGGTGTACTTCGAGGAGTGGACATTGGAAGGATCAATATCTCTCCAATAAGATGGGATGCTGAGACAGGAGTTCTCTCCGGATGCTCAAGAATGCTTGTACGCATAGATTTTGGTGCTTCAGTTTCAATAGAACAGCGCCTTCACAGCAGATTCTGGAATTCAACCTTTCAGCGATCACTTGTTAATGCCGACGTTCTTGGTTCTCCTGTGGTAACTGTAACCAGTTCAACCACTCAAACTGTTAAGGCAATGAATCGCAGACAGGCTGATGACATTACTGCTGCGGATCTCCTCATTATCGT
>JAOZRM010000394.1 GCA_029940175.1 Candidatus Sabulitectum sp.
ATACAAAGGTGTTCGACAGCATCAGAAATCTCTTTGCGGAAATGCCGGAATCAAGAATCCGAGGCTACAAACCAGGGCGATTCAGTTTCAACGTAAAAGGCGGCAGATGCGAAGACTGCAAAGGTGCAGGAGTAAAACGAATAGAGATGCACTTCCTGCCGGATGTCTTCATCGAGTGCGAAACATGCCAGGGGCTCCGGTTCAACAAGGAAACCCTCAAGATAAAATTCAGAGAAAAGAACATCTCCGATATCCTGAACATGACCATTGAGAACGCCATGGTTCTTTTTGAAAGAATCCCAACTGTTTACTCCACCCTCAAAGTAATGAATGAGGTTGGGCTGGGTTACATTCAACTGGGCCAGCGTGCTCCCACCCTCTCCGGCGGTGAGGCCCAGAGGGTAAAGCTTGCAAAGGAACTGAGCAGACCTTCAACAAGCCACACAATGTACATCCTGGATGAACCTACCACCGGCCTTCACCCCCACGATGTAAGCAAGCTTCTGAAAGTTCTGGACAGGCTGGTTTCAGCAGGTAACACCGTTGTTGTGATAGAGCATAATTCTGATGTCATCGCCAATTCAGACTGGGTTGTTGATATGGGTCCTGACGGAGGATACGGTGGAGGAGAGATCCTGGTAACAGGTACTCCTGAAGACATAGCAAAATGCCAGCACTCCTACACCGGTCAGCACCTGAAGGAACAGGGGCGCTTAAGCTGAACTGGAGAGAAAGAAGTATTACGGTTAAACATGAAGTAAAGCTTTTCTTTATTACCGTTCTTTCTCTATGAATTCAGTTGATTGCGTCATTGATTCTCAAGGACTGCTCTATTGGAGATTGAGCCTGATACAGGATCGATCGTGCACAGATAACGCTCATTATCCTCGCGAATGACAATGTATGTTCCCTGATCATCACTTTCGAGGTATCTACTGTTCTCGTAGAAAACTATCAGTGAACCATCATCAGCATCGATCACTGCCACTTCTTCCTTGTTTGCAGAGGCAAAGACCAGATCCTCAGATATATGTACTGCTTCCGAATAGCTACTGCCCTGCCAGCCCCGGATATCCTCGTTCCTCCAGATCATCTCGCCTGTGAATGGATCCACACAGAAGATCGGAGTCTGAATGGAACCCACCAGAAGTCTCCCGCAACCCAGAAAGA
>JAOZRM010000238.1:0-2514 GCA_029940175.1 Candidatus Sabulitectum sp.
AAGGTGAGGTTGCAATCTTTCAATGAAGAAGGGATCTGCTGTTAGAAGAATGGTTGACTGGGATTTCTCTATAAGCACCTGGATCTTGCTGAACAACTGTTGCTGGTTGTCGATCTTGTAAATACTTGTTTCAATCGGTGGGGCTTCCAGGTCTTTAAGCTCATTTTCAAGATTGTTCGACTTTGCTTCCAGATCAGCTCTGAACCGGGATATCACTTCTTTCACAGGTACCGGGGAATACTTCCTGTCTTTTCCCTGATGGTGCAATATTGCAATACCCTTCCTGGTAAGAGATTCAAGAGCCTGATAAACATTGGCGACAGCCTTCCCTATGTCTTTACTGACTCTGTAGCCTGTAATACCCGGTTCTTTGAGAAGTGCCAGATACACATTTGCCTCCAGGTTATTCAACCCGAGATCAGTCAATGCTTTAACTCTGCTTTCTCTGAACACCTTCTCTCCCTTTCTTGAATTGCGAGTATGCAAATTTGCCAATTCATTGTCATTAGTATATAGTTATACTAATATGATTGAATCATAAAAGAAAGGAGATACAATGAGATGGATATCGTTTTTACTGGCTTTTACTTCACTTGTCATTGCCGGAGAGGCTTTGCAAACCGACTGGTCCGGTGGTGTCTGCTCTGAATCAGTGGTGACAGGCTGGGAGGATAGTTTTGCAGGCTCCCAGGATGTTTCCAGTGCTGCCATCCCCGGTCAGATATGTCTGGCATCAATTCCATACAGCTCTTTCCTTGAGGAAGAAGTAAACAGTGACCTTCCTCTTGCAGGAATGGATGCAGGCGATCTGGACGGGGACGGCTTTGTTGATCTGGTGGGAGCTTCTGTTGTAACAGATCATGTAACCTGGCTCCGGAATATGGGAAATGGCAGCTGGTCTTCTATTCCCCTAACCGGTTCTTTTCAGGGAGCCCTTGGTTGCTGCATCAGTGATGTTGATGGTGACGGGTACCCTGATGTTGTTGGAGGAATGGAAGAGCCTGATATGGTTGTGTTATGGAAGAACACATCAGGTAATGGACCTGATGGCGATCCTGTTGTTGTAGACTCTCTGTTTCCAGGGGTCCACGGTGTAATTGGCAGTGACATCGATGGTGACGGAATGATGGATATCATGGCTGCTGGAAATCAATGCAATCAGATAGCAGTCTGGTATAATCATGGAAGCGACACATTCGAAAAGTTTGTCATCGATTCAACTTTTACCGGAACTCAATCTGTTTCCACAGGGGATTTTGATGGAGACGGAGACCTGGATGCTGTCGGTGCTGCCCTTGGTCTTGGTGAATTTGCATGGTGGGAGAACCCAGGCAACAGAACTGATCCGTGGCAGAAGCACCTGGTAGCCAGCGGCATGATCGCAGCTCACCACGTGGTAGCAGTTGATATTAACAAAGACGGGCTTACTGATGTTCTCGGCTCTTCATTCGGATTGAAAAGAATTACCTGGTGGGAGAACGACGGATCAACTCCTCCTGCCTGGGAACCTCACACAGTTGCTTCCGGATTGACAGGTGTACTCACTGCCATACCTGCAGACTTTGATGGAGATGGTGATATGGATATTGCAGGTGCAGGGTGGGTGCTTGACCGGGTGATGTGGTATGAGAATACAGATGGTACAGGTGAGAACTGGCAACCTAGAACTGTTGCCACAGGATTCAATGGAGCATGGCCTCTGGCCAGTGGAGACTTCAGCAGTAACGGGAGATTGCAACTGGCAGCAGGAGCAGATGTGCTGACGGGTCCCGGGACATCTCACGGGGTGAGTATTTATGATCTCTGCGGCTTCTCCGATGATGGCTATCTGATAAGTACAATATTTGATACTGCGGAAGACCCGCAGTGGTCAAGTTTTCAGTTTCTTGGAGAAAAGCCCCCTGGAACCTCTCTAGAGTTCTACTGGAAGAGTTCGAATGATTCCGCGAACATGGGAGACTGGATCGGTCCGTTCAGCTATTGGAGCGAGTTAAGCGGCGACATCTACCGCTACGTTCAGTACAAGGTTGAAATGAGCACCACAGACTCGCTTTCCTCTCCCATACTTCATGATATCAGTTTTTACTGGGATCCAAGCGGGATATCAGATTCAGGGGACAACTCCTCTCCACTGGTTCTCTGCCTTGAAAACCCGGCATCCTCAGGCTCTGTGTTTCTCTCCGTGGCAGAGAAGTGCAGTTCACTGCAGGTGGAGATTGTTCTTTCCAATATTGCAGGTAGAATAATAGACTCATATCCCGCTGCCGAAGCAGGGGTTACAGTTACCTTTGATCAGCTACCTGCAGGTGCATATCTGATCAAAGCTACAAGCGGTTGCCAGGAATCGACCTGCAAGGTGCTGGTACTGAATTAAAGATTATTGTGCCGGCGGGATCTGCACCCCGCCGGACACATCCCGGGCGCCGCAGGCATAATGCTTAAATATAAACACAAAAATATATTTTTTACCGGCGACGTTCTTTTTTCAAACATGCGCATCCTAAAAGGTGCAGA
>JAOZRM010000238.1:2524-4121 GCA_029940175.1 Candidatus Sabulitectum sp.
TTTTCTTGAACAAAATCCCAAAAAGATTTGTTGGGCTCCTTTTCCCGATCATCTTTCTTTCGAACTAAATAGAAAGAACGAACAATAGGATCATAATCAACAGGGGTAATAATTTGGAATTCATCATTGCGCTTATGAACCACATCCAGATTTGCAATTGTCTCTGGAATTTTGACATACTTGAATACAACACCTTGAGTTGAAAGGATGTTTCGTGAATTCAGAGACAAAAATGAATGAGGCAAGTCAGTGGAGAGTTGATCTGTCCCGCACGCTTGCCGGTTTTTACAGTTCTCACCCGCGTGTTGAGATGGTCTGCCTGGGCGGGTCTTCTTCCAAGGGTATCGCTGATGATTTTTCCGACCTGGACATAATTGTTTACTGGAATGAAATGGATGAGGACTGGATCAGGGCAGAGCCATTGAAATCCGCCATTGGCCTACAGCGTACTGATATCATCAGCATGGCTCCAGGTTCATTTGTTGAGAGTTATCACATTAATGGGCTCAAGGTTGACTTCGGTCATGTGACAATGAAAGACTGGGAAGAATGGTCGACACCTCTGAATGCTGAGCCTGATCAGATCGGGATGATAGGCGGATTTCTTGCCAGTATCCCCTTCTATGGCGAAGAGTTGTTCAAAGAGTGGCATGAGCGCCTTTCCAGGTATCCGGATGAAATAGCCCTTGAGATCATTAAAAAGAATCTGGGTTTCTATGTGAAAGGATACCTGCTGCACCAGTGTTTTGACCGGGGAGACATGCTTGCTTACTCTGATGGCATGAATCAGATGTTGAAGAAGTTACTTACTGTGACTGCAGCGCTTAACAGACACTTCTATTCTGCTTCAGAACCCCGGTGGATAGAGTTTGAACTGGGCAGAATGCCGTTACGCCCCGACCAGCTGACCTATTCCAATATTCTCTGGATGCTTGAGAATCCCGGAGCAGAAGCCGAAGAGATGCTTTATTCCATACAGGCTGAATTACTTGATATGATCGCAGCTCAATTTCCCGACCTGAAAGAAAAAGTTGAGCACAGGAAAAAGAGGATGGCACAGCTGGCAGTAACCGCCTGCTCTTCACGCCCTGAGCTGCCTGCTTCAGAATGAGATCAGTTCAGTAAGGGTTAAAACGCCTGGGCTTAGCTGACTGTAAAAGAGACTCGCACATTGGCAAAGCTCAGCTACTGCCCATTGTTTAATTTCTTGTTGTCCTATGTTTTGTCTCGTAAATCACAAGAATGATAATGGTCACACTCTATATCACAAGAGGCTTAAGAGCAAATTAGTTTTTGCTCGGATTATCTGACCGGAAATATTCTTCTATACACTTGACGAAATCAATGATACCGCATATGGTACTATAGGAGGTGATGATATTAAAACAGTACTAGATACGAACATCTTGTTTGCAGGGCTCTATTCAGTCCGGGGAGCATCATTCCAAGTGTTAAAAGCACTTTCTCAGGAAAAGATTCGTCCGGCATTATCGGTTCCCTTGCTGTTTGAATATGAAGATGTGCTGAAGAGGAATAGTCGGCAACTGGGTATTACTCATGAAGATATTGATTCGTTTTTAGATAATGTGTGCAACCT
>JAOZRM010000059.1:0-1923 GCA_029940175.1 Candidatus Sabulitectum sp.
TGTGTGTGCCATCTCCGACAAACTTGATGTTTCTGTTTCTGCAGTTTCTCACCAGTTGCGCCGGCTTAGAACAGGTGGTCTTATCTCTCGCAGAAAACAAGGCAGACATGTATATTACAGTTTGGCTGATGATCATGTAAGAACACTGATTTCAGTGGGACTGGAGCATATCAGGGAATAGAACAGGAGATATAATGCCATCTTACTGGCTGCTACTGTTGGGATCTATTCTTATACTACTGGCGATTATCATTCTTTTGAAAAAGATCTTTCCAGGTATCAGCTATGAAGCACTGCGAAGAATGAAGCTGAATGCTGAAGCACTGGGTTCAATACCACTCTTAACACTGTCAATTGACCGATCAGGTGTTATTCGGGTTGTACATTCAATACCATCAGATTTTGCTGATCACATTAATTCCGACTTACATGGCAAGAACTGTTGTATTTTTATTCACAAAGATTTCCATCAGGATTTCATAAATGCTTTGGAAAGGGCTGCATTCTCCGGTTCCCTTCACAGTTTTCAGTATTCGCTAAAGACAGACTCAGGACTTCGCTGGTATCAGGGGGAGATGGTAAAAACATCAGAAAACCTCTTGCTTCTAACTGTAAAAGAGGTTACTGAGACTAAAACAACCGATGAAAAACTTGCTATGGCCCATAATTCTGAGGATATGACCACTTTCATTCTGGACGCGGATTCCATGACAATCACTTTTGACAGAGAAGACTTTGTAAGCAAGTGGTCAGGCAGAAAAATACCCAAAGTAGCGAATTTTAAAGAGATGATGGATCTTTTTACTCCGGAAAACGCAGCAATCCTCACTGAAGCTCTCAATCGTATCACTTCCAGTGATGAGGATTTCCCTGCAGCGAAGGTTGAATTCGCAAATTCTACAGGTCACGAGTCTATCTGGGTGATAGTAAAAGGGCTTGGTGTTTCAAGGGACTCCGCCGGCAGGGCGTCTACCGTTCTGGGTGTGATCAGAGACATCACAGATTCAGTGCGTGTTGAGGATCAGCTTAAGAATCTGAATCTCATGCTTAAGAATGTATTGGATACTATTCCCGTGGGATTGTACTGGAAAGATGAGAATCTTCAGTATCAAGGTGCCAGTAGAGTATTTTTGAAGGATACAGGAGTAGAGTCGGTGGAGTGTCTTGATGATGATTTCTGGATTACAGAGAGATCCAGACAGATCGAGCAACAGATAATTACAACCGGCAAATCCATTCTGAACAAGCAGGAAAATTTCTTACTCCAGGGCTCGATGGGCAGAACTGTGAACATCAGCAGAGTTCCTCTCAGATCACCATCAGGAGCCATTATCGGTCTGATGGTGGCATACGTTGATGTTACAGAGAATATCCGGATCAGAGACCAGCTGATTCGCCGAAAAGAATTTCTTTCCGGGCTGGTGGACAATCTGCCTGTTGGCTTTTTTGCCAAAGACCCATCAACCGGCATGACATACAGGATCTGGAACCGGGAGATGGAGGAAATATTCGGGCTTACAGCCTCTGAGGCTGTGGAGCAGAGAGACTGGAATCTATTTGGAACTAAAGCTGCCGCATTACTCAGAAGCGATGACGATGCGTTAATTGCTGATCCTGATTCTGGAAAAGCAGCAAAGATATACAAACTCAGGGGCAGAAATGGGCTTAGAACGGTGAGCATGGTTAGAGTTCTGCTTTATGATGACCTGCTTGATTCAACACTGGTAGCGGGAGTTGTTGATGACATAACCAGAGAGAATGAACTGGAGGATCAACTGCGGCAGGCACAAAAGATGGAAGCTGTTGGCAGATTAGCAGGAGGAGTTGCTCATGATTTCAATAATCTCCTTCAAGTTATGATGGGCTCCGCAGAGATTGGTATCAACTCCACCAGCTCAGCTGAGAAATCATTCAATCAGATCC
>JAOZRM010000059.1:1933-15170 GCA_029940175.1 Candidatus Sabulitectum sp.
TTGGTGAAAAGGCAATGTTTCTTACCCGTCAGCTTCTTTCCTTCAGCAGAGACGACAGCTATAACAAGAGAGTGTTCGCTCTGGATCATCGGGTAGGTGAATTTATCCGGATGGTACACAGAATTATTGGAGAGAATTTCCGGCTTGAGTTTACTGCAGGAGCTCCGGAAGCCCGGATCAATGGAGATCCTTTTCAGTTGGAACAGGTTCTCATGAATCTTCTGGTGAATGCCAGAGACGCAATACCAGAGGGCACAGACGGTTCGATCAATGTGGAAACTTCCACCTCGAAGGTATCATGTTTTGCAGGAAGAGATCCCGTGGAATGTGTAGTTATTTCAGTAAGTGATACAGGAGAGGGCATTCCAGAGGATATTATGGATAAAATATTTGAGCCCTTCTTTACCACAAAAGAACAGGGGAAGGGAACGGGGCTGGGGCTGGCCAGCAGCTACGGTATTGTTGCGAAGCATGATGGCATAATACTGGTGGAGAGCACCATTGGAGAAGGCACATGCTTTGATGTTTGTATTCCTCTGCATCACGGGGATTTGACGAAAACCGTAGAAAAACAACCTATGGAAACTGGAAATGAACCATTCGCACCTATGACCATCCTGCTTGCTGAGGACGAGGAAATGGTTAGAGAAATAGCAAAAACTATCCTTGAGACTGCTGGACATTCAGTTATAGAAGCTCAGGATGGGGGAGAAGCTGTTGAGTTGTTTTTGAAGAATCGGGATGTGATAGACCTTCTGATCTTTGACGCCATAATGCCGGTGATGAATGGCAGGGAGGCCTTCATTAAAATACACGCCGCGGCATCGGATATTCCAGTTTTGTTCTGCACCGGGTACAGCAAAGACTCTCTTATCAAATCATTCACAGGGGACGAAAAAGCAGATGTTCTTCAAAAACCATATGCAGCTGCTGACCTTCTTAAGGCATTAAATAATCTGAAGCACAAAAAGTAGCATATTACCGCCCATGAAAGAAAGCATAAAAAGGATCAGCGGAGAGGAAATTTCACAGGCGGTTGCATCTCTCTACTCGGGAGCTTGTATCGGTCCGCATTTCGCCGTTGAAGAAAAGCTCACCGGTATACTTGCCGGCGAAAGTGCCGGCCCGGGAAGAGAAGCTCTTGAGATTGAGATCCACAACCTGAGGGTGGCAGCAGAAACCAGGTTACCTATTTGTCAGGATACGGGAACCGCCATGGTATTTGTTGAACTGGGCAATCTTGTATGTATCCCTGACAGCACCCTTGCCAATGCAGTGAACCGGGGTATCAGCCGAGCGTGTGAAATGTCATATCTGCGTCCCTCCCAGGTATTCCCACCACTGGGTAACAGGACCAATACCATGAACAACACTCCTGCCATTATCCATCTGGAACATGTTTCAGGCTCCGAAATTCGAATCCGTGTTCTTGCCAAAGGAGCAGGAAGTGAGAATGTGTCAAGTTCTGTAATGCTTCCACCTCTGGCGGGGGCCAGGGGGATAATTGATCTTGCGGAGAGTTGTGTTCGTGCAGGAGCCTCAAAAGCCTGTCCGCCTGTGATTGTTGGAATCGGTATCGGCGGAAATCTGGAGACCAGTGGCATTCTTGCAAAAAAGGCTCTGCTGCGCGAACTGGGGGAGGAAAACTCTGCACCTGAACTACGAGATCTGGAGAAGCAGATAACCGACAGACTCAATGAAACCGGGATAGGACCCCAGGGCTTTGGGGGAAAAACAACGGTAATGGAAACAAGAATACTGCAGCAGGCTTGTCACATGGCTTCACTTCCTGTGACTGTTTGTATTGAGTGTCATGCCCACAGAACAGCTTCATGCGTGTTGTAACGCTTCCAGCCTCTGAAGAAACTCTGAAGTCTCTGAAAGCCGGAGAGCAGATATTGCTTTCAGGTTCTGTTGCTACAGCCAGAGATGCAGCTCACAATCTTATGCTGAACACAGGTCATGTACCATTTGATGTTAAAAGTATCCCTGTTTTTTACATGGGTCCTTCTCCTGCACCTCCTGGCCGTGTTATTGGTTCATCAGGCCCTACCACTTCTGCCAGAATGGAACCTTTTATTCCTGAGATGTTAAAGCTGGGAATGAAATTGGTTATTGGTAAAGGAGAGATGAGTGATGGAACAAGGAAACAATTTCTTCAGCATGGAGCAGTTTATCTTGCAGCTACAGGGGGGGCAGGTGCCCTTGCCTCAACAAAAATAGTAACTAGAAAAATAGTTGCCTGGGAACATCTTGGCCCGGAGGCGGTTTCAATTCTGGAACTTGAGGAATTACCAGTCTTTGTGGCCTGGGATCTTCACGGCGGCAGTATATACAACAGGAGATAATAATGACACCTAATGAAGCACTTTACGAAATAAGAACCAGATTGACTGAGGAACAGGCAGAAAAGGCAACCACAGAGTTTCTTTTCAAACTCTCCCTTGATGCACACGGGTTCCATGGTGGAAAAATGAAAACAATTCCAGTTGTTGATGAAGTTGATAACGGCTGGCTTGAGGTTTGGTATACCCCTGGAGTCTCATCTATTTCAAGGGCGATCAGAGATGACAGGCAAGTTTCTCTATCGCATACAGCCCGTGGACGAACTGTGGCTGTAGTCAGTGATTCCACCCGGGTTCTTGGAGATGGCGACTGCACTCCACCGGGGGGCATGGGTGTGATGGAGGGCAAAGCCCTGTTAATGAATCTTCTGGGAGGAATCGATGCGGTTCCCATTTGTCTTGATGTCAACAAAGATATGAGAAAGCTTGTGGATACAGTAAATGCAATTGCCCCTTCATTCGGAGCAATTAACCTTGAGGACATATCACAGCCCGAGTGCTACATTGCCCTGAAGAATTTGCAGGAGACCTGCTCTATACCTGTCTGGCATGATGATGCTCAGGGAACCGGGTGTGTGGTACTTGCCGGGCTTCTCAACTCTCTCAAGGTTGTGAATAAAAAGCTCAGCGATGTATCAATAGTGTTTTTCGGAGCAGGTGCTGCCAATTCAACTGCTGCAAGACTTATGATTGCAGCCGGAGCCGACCCCGGACGTATGACACTGTTTGATGAAAAAGGTGTTTTGGGATCCCAGCGAACTGATTTTGATGGAGAAGGGTGGGAATGGCACAGAGAACTTTGCAGAAACACCAATTCCATGGGATTCTCGGATGTCCGTGAGGCTGTAAAAGATGCCGATGTATTTATCGCTGCTTCAAAATCAGGACCTGATGTGGTCCATCCCATGTGGATAAAGAAGATGGCAGATGATGCCATTGTTTTTGCCTGTGCAAATCCCATACCGGAGATCTTTCCATCTGATGCGCACAATGCCGGAGCTGCAATCGTAGCCACTGGCCGTGGTGACTATCCCAACCAGGTCAATAACTCTCTTGGTTTTCCTGGAATCCTGAAGGGTGTTCTGCTCACTGGTGCATCTGCTGTGACAGACAGAATGGCGGTTGCCGCCGCAAGAGCCATTGCAGACTATGCCGTTCAGGGAATCATTGGAACGGGCAGGATTCTTCCATCCATGACAGATACAGGTCTTTTTCCGCATGTCGCGGCAAAAGTGGCTTCCGCCGCCCAGTCAGAGGGAGTTGCCAGATTCTTTCCTTCAGAGGCAGAAGTCTTTGCAGCAGCATCTGAAGACATGGAGAACGCAAGGAAAGCCTGGGCAGCTGTCACAGAGTCAGGTGCTTATAAAAAGTACCCTGGAACAAGAGTGAAAGAGTTAATGGAAGAAACTGTTTCTCAGTATCAGTAAAGCTCGTATTTGGCAAGCCTTCCATCAAGCCCTCCTGAGAACAACTGTTTTTTCCAGGTGGTTCTAAGCCCTACTTTTTTGAGGAGCGCTCTGTCGCCCATGTATATGTATGCCTCTGAACCTGAACACTTCTGCTTCATGAAGTCACCGAAGTCCTGGATAAGTTCTTCCGCAACGCCCTCTGCCAGTCTGATACCGTGTGGAGGGTTGGTTAGGATTGTACACGAATTGTATCCGGGATGGGTATGCCAGTCGCGCCTGGTAATCTGAACATTTCTACCGTCCCGGAAGCAGCTGAGATTAATTCTTGTGGCATTTACAGCTCTTGATGTAATATCGGATCCCGAAAGAAGACCTTCAGGAAGAGTAATTATCTTGTCATCAGCCTCTGCTTTTACATTTTTCCAGACGAGCTTGCTGAATTCATCCATACGGAAGAATCCCCACTTCTCCCGGTAGTATCCTGCAGGAATTTTGCAATACTTCATAAGAGCTTCACAGAGTAGAGTACCCGATCCGCACATGGGATCTACCAGTGGCTTTTCTCCGTTCCAGCCGGACATTTCCAGTGCTGCAGCTGCGATTGTTTCCCTCATGGGAGCCTTCACTGATTCCATTCTGTAACCTCTGCGGTGTAAGGAACCTCCAGAAAGATCAAGTCTTATCTCTGCGTTATTACCTCGGATACGAAGATCGAGGTTAACGTCAGCTTCGTATCTGTCAACAGAGGGTCTTTTTCCTGTGATCTCGCGAAAATGATCTACAATTGCATCTTTCAGCCTCAGGGTCGCCCATTTTGAATGACTTATCTTAGAGCCTGAAGCAGCGCCGCTTATGGCAAAAGTGTGATTGATACCGAAAATATTTTCCCATGGATAGCTCAGTGCCTTCTGGTACAGATAGTCAGAAGAGTGACATCCAAAACCAACCAGTGGAAGCAAAAACCTGTCAAACAGTCGGGACTGGTAATTCGCTTTCATGACCATTGCAGCATCTGCTTCGAAGAAAACACCTCTATAGGTGGGGTCAATTTTTTTTGCTCCAAGTCTTTTCAACTCAAGGGCTCCCAGATCTTCAAGCCCCTGGGATATCTGTCCAAGTATTTTCATTTATGAAACTCCAGAATTCTGTCGGCGGTTTCCAGAGGGCACTGCCAGGGAAAACCATGACCGGTATCAAACACCTTCAAAGAGGCATTTGGAAGGGTTTTAGTTATTGTCTCAGCGTGGATTAGAGGAGTAATTATATCATACCTGCCAGCGATCACAAGAGCAGGTACAGATACTTTTGCCAGTGAATCCAGGCAACCTGCCCAGTCTGAAATCGCATTACTCTGTCTTATCAGCAGTTCTCCTGGTATTTGCTTTTTCACCCTTGGGAATATTTCGCTGATATCAGGGTGAGATGCAAGCCACTCAGGAGTGAACATCATCTCCAGCATTGCTGCGGACCATTTTCCCCTGCCGCTGCTGAAGTCGTTGGCGTCCTCCGGCGGGCCGGGAAACATACTACCGGCAGGAGGAGCCATAAGCACAACACTGGCTGCAATATCAGGCCTGTGTGTAATCATTTCCTGAACCACAGCAGCTCCTATTGAGAATCCGATAAGAAGGTCCACAGGCTCTTCGGGTATAAGCTCTCTTGCAAATTCTTCGATTGTTGCACCATGGGGAGGCAATGGAGTACTTTGTACGGTACAGCAGGTTGAAAGCCTTCCTGTAAAAATAGGTGCCCAGCAATCAGCTGCTCCTCCAAGTCCGGGGATAATCAGGGATTTTTTCAATTCACTAATCTCCCTGAGATTATGTTCATGGAACTCTCCTCGTACTTAACAGGGATCAGTACTGCTTTTGCAGAGGCAAGAATCTTGTCTTCGAATACAATTGTTGCGGATGTCAGGATCGATCTCCCTCTGTTTTGATCAATATTACCGGTGATCACCAGCAATTCCCCGGTTGGTACCGGTTTGTGAAACTTAACCTCAATCGTTCCAGTTACTGTGAACCACCCGGAAGAAGTGCAGGCGTAAACCATGATCTCATCCAGCAGAGTGGTGATAATGCCACCGTGAACCGCCCCCTTCCATCCGTTGAAATGTTCAGCTATGACTGTTTCAGTTACTGCAGTACCGTTCTTTGGATCAAGTTTGAATTTCAATTTAAGACCGATGGGATTTCCTGAACCGCATGCAAAGCAGTTGTCATCATCAAGCAGGGGCAGATCCTTCATGGTCATTTGTCATCAGCCTTTTCAAGTAAGGTGCATAATCTCATTCATAAGGTGCGGGAATATACTTATAAGTTCATCACTTGTGGGCATCTCGAAGTCGTCAAAGCTGAAGCCAGGTATCACAGTACATGAGGCAAGGGCATAAGAATTCTCCTCAGCAACTTCCGCTGCGAAGTAAAACCCTGCAGGGATCACAAAGCACGGCACCTGACCCACATGTACATCAATTCCCAGACGAACAATGCTGTAGAGTCCCTCCGGGCTGATCAGGTGTATCAGAAATGCTGAACCATCGTGAAAATGCCATACTTCATCAGATCGTAAACGGTGGAATGCAGAAAAGTTATCGCTGGTCAGCATGTAATAGATAAAAGACCCAAGTTCTTTTTTTCCCGTAAAGACATCCGGAAGAGATTTCTCCCCCAGTACAATCTTCGATCGATGAAATTCTCTGTAGAAACCACCCTCAGGATGAGGGACAAGACGCAATTCCTGTATCCAGTCTGTGCTGGTAGCCATAAAGCACCTCCTTACACAAACACTAACAGCGATTCCTGCTTGTGACAAGTGAAATCGCATATATTCGTCTTAATGGTTTACTAGGGGGCAAACTGAGTACACATTGATGATGTTCTGATGTCTTTTCAAATTTAGAGAACAGGGGAAATGGATTCTTATTTTCAGACCGCAAAATATTACGACATGCTGTACCGCTTCAAGGACTACTCCGGTGAAGCAGGAGCGATTTCAAAGATCATAAAGGGAGAAGTGAACAGCAGAGATGTTTCTCTTCTTGATATCGCGTGCGGCACCGGTATGCACATCAAGTATTTTCTGGAAAACGGATTTAGTGCTGAAGGGATGGATCTCTCGGTACCGCTTCTGGAGATTGCTCGAGAAAAAAACCCGGGAACAGTGTTTCATACCGGTGACATGACCTGTTTTGATCTAGATAGAAAGTATTCGGTAATCACATGTCTCTTCAGTGCAATTGGATATGTTGAAACACTCTCCGGCCTGAAGTCAGCAGCAGAATGTATGTCAGATCACCTGCTGCCCGGAGGTCTGCTTCTTGTCGAGCCATGGTTCACTCCGAAAGCCTGGAAACCTCATACAGTTCATGTGAGCATAGTGGAGGAACCTGATCTTAAGATCGTTCGTATGAACACCAGCAAGGTTGCCGGGCGAATTTCCATTCTTGATCTTCATTACCTGATAGGAACCCCAATGGAAACCAGACATGAGCTGGAGACTCACAGGCTTGGTCTGTTTACTCGTGATGAAATGCTTTCAGCTTTGGAAGAAGTCAGATTGACTGTGGACTTTGATCCTGTGGGAATAACAGGTAGAGGTCTTTACATATGCAGAAAGGAACCTGTTAATGCTTAAAACAAATGAAAAGAAACTTGTGCAGTTCTCCCTAGAATGCAAACCCGGACATCCTTTTGCGGGAAACAGACTGAATGTGGATCATCTGGGCAAGCCGTTTCAGCTACCTGGAATTGGTGGAATTACCCTTAACATAGAGGCTGGTGACTCGGTTTACGGCTGGGTGGGAGATCATATCGAACCGGGTGTCAGTTGCAAGTGGGGTGATAAAAGGAGAGAGAATCCGAATCAATCTTTCCAGATACTTGCATGTGCAGGTAACGAGGCCGTTGTTACAAGCGGGAAGGCAAAAGGAGCCAAAGGTATTGTACTTGGGCATCACGGTGGCAGTGAGCATCTTATTATTGATTTTGATAAAAAGACCAAGGAGAAACTTTCTTACGATGATTCCATTCGTCTTGTAGCAGTAGGGATGGGTCTCGAGATATCTTCTCATCCAGAGGTTCGTATTGTTAACCTGGCTCCGTCTCTGTTGAAGAAAATGGGTATCAGAGCAGACAAGAAAACAGGTAAACTGATAGTTCCAGTAGCTGCAAAAATTCCATCAGAATGCATGGGATCTGGAATAGGAGCCACGAATACATCAAGCGGTGACTACGACATAATGACCAGTGACTGGAAAACGGTTACAGAGAACAGAATGGATAAGATGCGTTTCGGGGATTTTGTCGCCCTGATGGATCAGGATAACCGGTTCGGAAGAGCGCACCGGAAAGGTGCTGTGACCATTGGAATAGTAATACACAGTGATTGCAGGAACTCCGGCCATGGTCCGGGTGTAACAACTCTGCTTTCCTGTGGTAATGGTGAGATCGAGCCGGTTATTGATCCTGCTGCAAACATCGCTGATGTGTTGAAGATTGGGAACTGCAGAGAGAAGAAGTAATCGATCTGATCTCCTTGAATTTTGGGCGAGGCGATGCAGTTCATCAGTGCTCTGTTTACCCTCACCCATATTTTTGTTTTGCATATTATGTGTTAATTTTTTAACATGAATTACTGAAAGAACAGGTGGTTTGAGTATGGGTTGCGGAGGTATGGAACATCACTGGACTGCAAGATTCTACCCCAGAGGGGCCCTTGCGTTCTGGTTCTGCAACAGTTGTGGCGAGGTTGACAGGAACACAGATGATCTCCGGGAACCTCTGAAAGAAACTATATCAGACAGCGACTCATTTACAGTAGATATCTGTTTAGTTAAGTCTCCTGTTCCAACAGCGAAGTGGGCACTTGCAGATGGTTCCATCCTCATCGAGCGAGAGCCAAGTCAAACAACTTTTATGGGCTTTAGAATTACCGGAATGACAAACTCTCATGAATACAGTTTAACTGATCCCAGCGGGGAGATAGTAAGAGAGTACAAAGCCAGCAGAGAAAAGGCTTCCAACCAGGAAGGCAGTTTCATACTAACCCGTTTTCAGGTGGAAAACGATCAGCTTGTTAAATTCAGAGTTCAGTGCAATACCAATGAACCTGAGGTTAATGAAGCTTCTGGGATTGCAATTCTGTCAGACCTATCTCTTATTCAGGCATGATCAGAAAAGCGAAAACAGGTGACATTCCCAACCTTGTAATGCTCAACTCTCAGGTTCAGAACCTGCATGTAAACCTGTTTCCGGAAGTGTTCAGGGTCACCGATACCCGTCTTATAGAAGAATGGTTCTCAGACATTCTCAGCAGGGATAACACTTGTGTTCTAATCGCTGAAGAGAATGAGACTGCTTTGGGATACATGACAGTAAGGAAGCTTCATAAACCGGAGCATTTATTCAAAAATGAAACCAGCTGTGCGTATATTGACCAGGTCTGTATTCATCATGACCATCAAAGGACGGGTGTTTTTAAAGCACTTCTGGAAAAGGCAGCAAAAGAGGCAGCTTTGTGGGGAATGAACAGGCTTGAGCTGGATGTATGGACAGATAATTCTGTTGCGGTAAAGTCTTTTGAGAAGTCCGGTTTTAAAACCTGTAATCAGAAGATGTCCCTTAATCTGGATCAGTAAGAATCATGCAAAGCAAACCTCTGGTGGGAATCAGCTCATGTCTTCTGGGTGAGAATGTTCGATACAACGGCGAAGTCAAGCTGAATCCAGCTGTAAAATATGAACTTGGTGAAAGAGTATCTTTCATCCCGGTTTGTCCGGAAACCGAATCAGGTATGCCGGTTCCCAGAGAGCCCATGGATCTTTTTGAAGTGAACGGAGTTGTTCGAATGATAACTCTGGAATCTCAGAAAGATAAAACTGAGGTTGTCTCTGACTGGATTGAAAGCAAACTGAAGGAGCTTTCGGTACTCAAACTCTGTGGTTTCGTTTTCAAATCGAGATCACCCAGTTGCGCAATGAACAGCGCAAACATCCACTTTGATTCCCGTATTGATCCAAACGGAGAAGGTCTTTTCGCCAAAGCGTTCATGGAAAGATTTCCCCTGCTTCCAGTGGAAGAAGAGGGAAGACTGCAGAATGCAGTTGAGAGAGACAGATTTCTGAAGAAGGTTTTTCTGATCCATCAGTCTTACTGCAGATAGGATTTTGCTACCAGTGTTTGACCCACCAACCTCCCATCTCTTATTATCAGTATACAATGCCATTATTGCTCAAGTTGATGATTCGAGCAGATCGGAGGATGCAATTTGCTCAGAGTAGAAGGTCTATCAAAGGAATTCCGCAACGCTCGTGGAAGATCAGCCAAGATGGTTCAGGCCGTTAAGAATCTTTCATTCCAGTGTAAACCCGGAGAGATCTACGGGCTTCTAGGGCCGAATGGAGCAGGAAAGACCACAACACTCAGGTGTCTTTCAACGCTGATCAAGCCAACTTCGGGAAATGTATTTATCGATCAGTATAACGTGCTTGAGCATGGACAGATCTTCAGGTCGAAAATAGGCTTTCTCACGTCTGACATGAAGCTTGACGGGTATTTTACTCCGGACTACATGATGGACTGGTTTGGAAAGCTGAACAAGATGCAAACCTCTGAGATTGACGAGAGAAAGGAAAAACTGTTTGTTGATCTCAAAATGACTGATTTCATCCACAAGAAGATAGATCAGCTTTCCACGGGTATGAAGCAGAAAACCGCTGTAGCCATCAGTCTTATTCACGATCCTGATGTGATTATTTTCGATGAGCCTACCAATGGTCTTGATATTGTAACTTCAAAGGCAGTGACAGATTTCCTTGTCAGTCGTGCTGGAGCAGGCAAGATCGTGATAATTTCAACCCACAACATGACCATTGCCGAGAAACTCTGTCACCGTTTCGGAATTCTGGTTGAGGGTGAGTTAAAAGAGGAAGGAACCCTGAGCGACATTATCGAAGGCAGTTCATGGGACAATCTTGAAGATGTTTTCTTCAGCTACATTCTGCCTGGAGGTGATCATGTTTAAGGACAGCTTAATCATCATGCGGAAAGAACTGAAAAGGATGTTCACTGACAGGCGTCTTTTGTTCATGCTTGTGGTTCTGCCTCTTGTAATGCTTCCACTTATGTATTCATTCATGGGTAAAGCCAACAAAACCAGACGGAATGAGATCAACTCATATACCTCGAGAATTGCAGTCTGTTCAGGAGAAGGAGGAGGAGAAGTCAGTGACTTGTTCTTCCAGTCCCTGGAACTGTTGAATGCGAACATTGAGACAACTGATCTTGGAGAGCTTGATTCTTTAAAGCAAAGAGTGATCGACAAGGATCTGGAACTGTTGATCGTAATGCCTGAAAACCTTGATGGAAGCATTCTGGACAACTCTGTTTTTGACTTTTCCATTTTTTACAACTCAACGGGAGACTACTCCAGGTTTGCCTTTGATCAGGTGGACATGGCTTTCGCCCAGGTAAATGATGTTATTGTAAGACAGAGGATACTAGCCAGCGGCATGTCGGAAGATTTGCTTATTGCGTACACGGTCAACAAGTATCTGGCTCCAGATGAAACCGCTGATCTGGCCGAAGAAGGCAGCGTGATGGGTAAACTGATCGGTGTTATGATGCCGTTCTTTATTGTTATCTATCTTTTCGCCAACTCAATGAAAGTTGGACTGGACAGTGTTGCAGGTGAGAAGGAGAGGGGTACGCTGGCCATACTGCTTGTTAATCAGGTCAGCAGGCTATCCATTGTTCTGGGCAAAATGATATCGGTGATGGTGGCTGCCATCGTGGGGGCGGTGAGTTCCGCCATAGGGCTTAAGATCGCATCCCGTTACCTGATAGAAATGACAAGTGAATCCGGAGCATCTATTACAGAGTACACCATGGGTTCAATGGCAATAATCCAGTTCGCCATTGTGGTAATTCCTCTTGCAATTCTGATCTCCAGCCTAGTTCTGCTTGTGTCCACTTTTGCCAGGAATGTCAAAGAGGGACAGGGTATGATAATGCCTGTGTACATCGCTGTGATGGTTATGGGGGTTACAACCATGCAGACAGGTGATATTCCACCGGAGTGGATGAGAATGACTCCTGTGTTCAACTCTCTGGTTGTACTTAAGGATATTTTCATGCAGAGTGCATTGTGGGGTAATATTTTCTTCACCATGGCGACCAGTCTCCTGGTTTCAGCAGTTCTTATTTTCATCACCCTGAGAATGTTCAATGATGAGAGAGTATTGTTTAGAATTTAACCATGAATATCTTAGAGCGCGGAGTAAGATAGAAGCAGGCAATTAAAGAGGTTGTTGTTTTCTGCTAAGAAAAAAATGGAGGATTGCTGAATTGATAGGATCGAAGAATGAACTCAAATTCTATTTAGCTGCTGACAAATTCGCACTTGGAATAGACCAGAGCCGTCCGGGAAGCAGAGATCATGTCTGGAAATTTCAGATCCTGCTGCGGAAGGTTGAATACTACAAAAACGCCTCAAGAGGCTTATTGAACAGGTTGTTTTTGAAGTACCATAGCTCGAGGATGTACAAACTGGGTATTAAGCTGGGGTTTGATATTCCTCCTGGTGTTTTTGGAGCAGGCCTGCGCATTAACCATTCCGGCAACATTGTTGTTAACGGTGAAGCCAGAGTTGGTATGTGGTGTGACATTCATCAGGGAGTAAACATTGGTACCAATGCCGGTGATGTCTCCGGCCAGCTTGTACCTGAGCTTGGAAGAAATGTGTGGATAGGCCCTGGCGCAAAGATCTTCGGCGATATAAAAGTGGGTTCCGGAGCAGTTATTGGGGCTAACGCAGTGGTGGGAAAAAGCTTTCGGGGAAACATAACAATTGCTGGTATACCAGCAAGAGTGGTTAAAGATACAGGTTCAGAAAAATTGAATGTTGCTGCAAGCATAAAGAGAATGAACACGTTTTTTCAAAGTAACCCTGAATTCTCGGAATACAGACCGGAAGAGAATGAAGTTTCGTAAAATCGTCAGAGACTCCAGACGAAAGGTCTTATCAGCATAGCAAAACTACTGTAATGCTTCCTGAACTTTGTGTTTTTCCTCTTCGGCCCGGGAGGCAACAGGCTGATTGATTCAACCGGAAGGGAAGAATGAAAGAAAAAATTCTGGCTTTTGCTCCGGCGGTGGCAATTGTTATCGGACTGATGGCTCTTGGTATTCTTGGAATGTATACCCTGGATAACCAGTCAGGTCATACCGGAGCTGACCCTTATGTTGCTCTGTATGTGTTCATTCCAGTACTTATTGCTGGAGTTCTGTGTGGTATCGCACGTTTCAGGGTCCGAGGCTCGATTACTCGCAGCGTTTATGCGATAGTGATCGGTTGCATTGGTATTATCTTCCTGATTTATCTTGACAAAAGCAGTACCTTGCTTCAATATAGTGTATGGTTGTTAAGGGGAATGCCTTGATCTCATAAATACTTACCTGGAGTAGAAATGGAAGAAATCAAACT
>JAOZRM010000395.1 GCA_029940175.1 Candidatus Sabulitectum sp.
AACTGGCTGCATAAAGTTCTTCACCAATAAGGGTGTAATCACATGTAGTTATGAAGAATGGGAGCTGAGTAACAGCATCGGTTCCTGCAATCTGAATTGCACCGGAAAGTGACCCGGTCTCTGCAAGAATCAGTGATTCTGCCCAGAACATTCCCAGGTAGAAGTTTGTTGCTGGTTTTTCGCGCATCATGATGCCGTTAACACCTGCAACAAATGCAAACTGACTCTGAGTAAGGAAGAAAACACTGTCTTTGTCGAAAGCATCAGGTCTTCCAGCTTCAAGATAAGCCTGTTTTACAGTTTCCTCTGCAATGGTGTACACAATCGGGTCACGGTTGGGCACCAGAAGAGGTGTGCCGTATTCAGCAACCTTCTTGGCAACACGACCGAGAATAGTGATACTGGCAATAGTTGCAACATCACTGATGGCAGCAAGACCGGGTACGTAAAGAATAGGCTTGCCCATCTCTGTTGCACGACCGATGGCCTCGTCAATAGCCTCAATACCAGCTATAGGTCGCAGATACATCTCTACACCACGCTGTGCTGCATGGAAGTAGAAAAGGATCAGACCCAGGAACAGGACACAGCCAACAAGAACTCTGGTTTTGCCTGTATGATAGATCTGACCACCTGCTACAACTTGAGCCGTGACAAAGTCACTTGGAACCTCGGCACCGTCCAGGTACATCGCTGCAACCTGATACTCGTACTGAATACCCGGCTCCACGATGTAATCAGGATCGTAACCATCGGTAAAACTGGTTCCTTCATCGAGTTCCATTATTCCCACAAGGGCAAATTCTTCTTCGCCCAGGGTTCTACGGTAAATTGAATAACCGGTAAAATTATCGTTACCGACTTCACTGCCTGGCTCAAAAGTCAGAAGGAGTCCATCACCTGCATCGTTGGGATAATCAGTTACAACAATGTCGCCGGGAGCAATTAACTCCTCATCAATACGGGCTGACATTGTTGAGATATCTGAAGCAACCTCGGCTTCTATCTCCTCACCTGCAACCACGGCTTCCTCTGCGGTTTCTGCTGTTTCTCCGGCCTCTGCTGGCTCTGCAGGAGGTGGATCCTCCCCTTGAGCCCAGGCAAGACCGGTGGCCAGCAGCAGTGCAAGAAGCAACGCTGGTACCTTTCTCAGCATGTTTCTA
>JAOZRM010000060.1:0-1730 GCA_029940175.1 Candidatus Sabulitectum sp.
AGAGCTTCCATCTGTCTGTGATTCACCGGCTGCGTGACTGTAAGCAAAGCACTGTGTCCATCTGGTTCATCGCCATGAGACAAAGTCCAGTCAGGAAGTTCTCTGGTTGCAGCGGCCAGAGTTCTTTCCACAGAAACTCCCGGGTCCTGAAGGATGAGAAGCCTTTTCACAAAGTCAATCGTTTCAGAATTTCCCTTAGGTAATCAAGAAATAATGCTACTGAGGAAATACTAACCGATTCACCAGGAATGTGAACATCACTGATGTCAGGTCCAAGACTGATCATATCAAGATCACCAACACGTTCACCAATTATTCCGCATTCCAGCCCGGCATGAATTGCTTCAACCTCAGGATCAGACTCAAAACATGTCCGGTACGAAGCCTGAGCAAGTTTAAGAAGCTCTGATGATCGATCCGGAGCCCATCCGGGATAACCGTTACCCATGGATACATCCGCACCGGCCAGTCTGCCCACAGCAGCAATACTCTCGCAATGTGCATCTTTCGCTGACTCGATTGCACTTCTAACGCTGAGAAGTACCGAAAGAGTGTTTTCCTGCCATTCCACAATTGCCAGATTGCAGGAGGTTTCCGGAAGACCATCAACCACACCACTCATCTTCTGGACACCGTGGGGAAGTGCCAGAAGAAGATCGATCATATTTTCTGACGAATTCGCGGTAAGACATCTATCTGTCTTAACTTCTTCACAAACTACTATGATTTCTTTCTCAATCCCGGAATACTCTTCAAGAAAGTCTTTTGAAATAACAGAACAAAGGGCAATTGCACTTTCTGTATCCTCTACAGCCACATAAGCTTCTGCATTTCTGGGAATGGCATTGTGTTTCGTTCCACCGGAAATGCTTATCAGCCTGCCACCAAGAAGGACTTCCATCTGTCTGCAGACCCGAGCTGCCAGCTGAATTGCGTTTGCATTCCCTGAGCCGATCTCTATACCGGAATGGCCACCATTAAGCCCATCCACCGTTATTTTAACCGCAGATCCGCAATACTCCACCATCTCTCCTGGCAGAGTAATCCGAATGTCTCTACCACCGGCACAGCCAATAGTGATAAGCCACAGATCTTCAGAATCAAGGTTTATCAGTTTTCCTGCGGTTATCCATTCAGGTGGAAATTGAAGAGCTCCAACCAGACCGCGCTCCTCATCAACTGTAAAAAGGCATTCAAGAGGAGGCAGATCTTTATCGTCACCGTCAAGCAGTTCCAGCATCAATGCCACACCGATACAGTTGTCGGCTCCGAGAGTGGTTTCTCTGGCAATGAGTCTGTCTCCTTCCATAACCGCCTTGATGGGGTCTGTAAGGAAATTGTGACTGCTTCCTGCAATCTTCTCCCCCACCATGTCCATATGTGCCTGAAGCATGACAGGATCACCATGCTCTCCCTGTTTTCTTATCATTACATTTCCGTATGTATCAAGATCAAACGAAAGCTTTCTAGCTTCAGCAAATGATCTCAAGTACGAGGATATCCGTTCCTCATCACCACTGGTGTGGGGGATGGAGCAGAGTTCCTTGAAAAATCTCCAAACCGGTTTTCTGCTCAGTTCTTCTGGAAACATTGTTACTCCTGTCTAAAAGTCTTTAAAAAATGGTCGAAAACTATCTCTCCCGTGGGAAATCCTGGTCCGGAAGCCAGAACTTCTTTCAGATCAATATTGTTTTGCTCAAAGAGATCCGCATCCTTTGCAAAACACTTAG
>JAOZRM010000060.1:1740-15138 GCA_029940175.1 Candidatus Sabulitectum sp.
ATGTTGCGGTTATTACGGAACCCGGAGGAATCTTTACAACGCAATCATAATGAGACTGCCATACTGCCTTCTTTCCCACAAGACCCGGCACGGGCCATGAGGAAAGGAAATCAACATCCTGCCAGCCTATTTCAATTCCACTGCATTTTGCTACTGCATCAAATCCTGAGATGGCTCTTGCAAGAAGCTGGTGACCGTAGCAGATACCCATCTGAGGAACACCGGTTTCAACAGCATGTTTTATAAAAGCAATAGCACCATCCATAAAAGAAGAGTCATCAACAATTGAAAGTGAAGAGCCTGAGTGTATCAGCGCACAGAAATCTTCAGGTGAGAGCGAGGGAAATTGTTCATCCACGGTAACTTTAATTACGGAAAAGGGAACATTGAGCCATGAGCTGATAAGCCCGCCGGACAGCCCATCCACAGAATAATCGATAACACCAACCGGTTTCCTCGCAACCATGAGATCCCTTCTTAACCAACTGCTGGAGATGCAAAAAACCACACCATGAATCAGTACAATAATTCACCTATCCAGCCATTGCAACCACGACACTGTTGAAGTATCATTTTCACTTCGAAAGGGGAGAATTTTGAGAAAACTTATAGCGAGACAAAACAAGTTTCCTTTCTTTCGTCCTGTGCATCCAAGGCGCAGGCTGACAGTAAGAATGGATACCACCAACTACTGTAACTTACGTTGTTCCATGTGTCCAATGCGCCTTTCCGATAATGATCCTTCAAGGAAATGGAAACACATGAGCGATGAGATATTTCAGAAAATAAGAGCTGAGGTGTTTCCTGTTGCGAGAACTGTTGGGATATCCTGTGGAGCAGAACCACTGACCAATCCGCATTTCACAAAACACCTGCAGGCTCTTTTTGAAAGCGGTGTTCCTTACAGACAGATGGTCACCAATGGCACGCTGCTTACAGAAGAACTCATAGGCTCTATCCTTGAATACCCTCCTACCAGTCTTTTCATTTCTATTGATGGAGCCAACAGAGAAACCCATGGATCAATACGAGATGGTGCAGACCTTGATATGATAATGGCCATGATAGAAAAACTTGTTGCGCGGAGGGGCAAAAGAACGTTTCCCATGATCGGTTTCAGTACAACTCTGCAGAAGCACAACATTTCCCAGCTGTCAGATATTGTTCGTCTTGCTGGAAAGGCAGGCGCTCTGTCGGTTGGTGCAGTACCTCTAGTGCCTTATGAAGGGCTAAACACCCTGGATCTTGTTGTAGATCTAAATACCTTAGAAGCATCTGAGGAAATTTCCAGAGCCCGTCTGATTGCACAAAAACTTGGTGTCGAGTTTCATCTGTCCAGCGAAATATCTGACAGAGAATCAGCTCACCCGTGTCCATACCTGCAGGATACTCTGTTTATCGATCCGGATGGCTCTATTTTTCCGTGTCCGTACTGGAACACAGAACATCCGCTGGGAAACATTTCAGAGGGATTTCACAAAGTATGGACCGGTGGGGAATACAAAAGATTGAGAAACGGAAATTTCAGTACCCCGGACAATTGTCTTCAGTGCCCGGAAACAACATCAAGAACAGTGGAAGTTTTGAAAGCAAAGCAGTGATCAGGGGAAAGCTGTGATTCCCATGAAACTTGTGATCAGCCAGCGATCATCTTCATAGATCAGTACAGATTGCTGAGGTATTTCCACACCTGAGGCAGTACGGAAGATCATATCAACCATAGCGTCTCTGTTATCCACGCTGACTGAGACTATATCCAGCTCATAGGGTGCGTATCTTGCGGTCATCATGGGAAGAGACAGGGTTGCCGAAAGATACTCTTTGATCTCCCAGTCTTCTGCGGCTTCCAGTTCGATGATATAGCCTACACTGCTCAGACGCTGCATGGCAGCCTCAGGATCATTGTCGATATTCTGCTTCACAGAAACCAGCATCAAGTCTACCTGATCAAGAGCCTGAATAGAGAACAGATCTGATGCAACCAGCCCGTCCCCGGTCTGCAACGCAGTCATGAAATCGATCACAGTTAAACGAACAAGAGAATCAGCCTGAGTACCCTGGCCGTAGGCAAAACCTGCCAACAGAGAAACCAGAAGTACGAGAACCAACCTTCTCATAATGCCCCTCTCCTTTAATACACACCCCTGTCTAAATAATAGGTATATAAGGCAGCTGAAGCAAGGGGGGGAAAATTAGTGCTTCTCTCCCCATATTATCAACGTGTTTTTCAACCCCTCCAATGCAATTGAAAGCCCCTGTTCAGCCACCCATTCTCGTCTGGAATGAAACAGTTCTCCACCAGTTGGAAGGTTTGCAGTAGGAACCCCCATGAAGCTCAATCTTGAGCCGTCTGTACCTCCTCTTATTGAGCCTTCATGAACCGCCACTCCACACCGCTTCATCCCCTCCAGAGCATAATCAACAAGACGTCTATCCTTCATAAGGATCTCTCCTGGATTGCTATACTGTTCCTTCATGGCAAGTTCAATCTTGGAGCCGGGAAACAGCGCAGTAAGACAGTCTCTTATAGCTTCCATTCTTCTCCGCCTCTTCACCATTCCCTCGGTTGTGAAGTCTCGAAGAATTACTTTCACCTCTGCAAAGCCGGCGGTTCCCTTAACGAAAAGGGGGTAATCAAATCCATCCCTGCCAGAGCTGTTCTCCGGCATTTCTTCACTGCGCATCAATGCTATCAACTCTCCTGCAACCCTTACAGCATTGATCATGCTGCCTGCTGCACTTCCAGGATGAACTTCTCTTCCAGTAATCTTCCAGTTCGCCGACCAGGCATTGAACGTTTCAGAAGATACCTCTACAACCTCGCTGCCATCCACTGTGTATGCAAAGTCTGCGCCAAAACGATCTACATCAAAATTTTCAACACCTCTACCAACTTCTTCATCGGGAGTGAAGGCTATGACCACCTCGGGACGAAGAATATCCGAATTCTCCATGAGCCACTTGCAGGTTTCAATGATTATTGCCACTCCCGCCTTATCGTCTGCTCCCAGAAGAGTGGAGCCATCACTGGTAATTATGGTTCCTCCCTTATAGCGGATCATATCGGAACATTCTGCCGGATCGATCACAACATCTTCCCGGAGGAGAATAGGTAATCCATCCCAGTTTCTGTGCAACTGGGGAGTAACCCCTTCTCCGGGGGAGTCGGGAGAAGTATCCACATGTGCAATAAGACCAATTACATCTCCGGTAATCCCACCTGGTACTTTTGCGTAGAGAACTCCTGTTTCAGAGAGAAATACATCAGTAAGACCCAGATCTATAAGTTCTGTTTCAAGTATTCTCAGTAAATCGAACTGTCTGCTGCTGCTGGGAGTTTTTGAACTGTCTGGATCTGATGCAGTTGAAACTCTGGCATATCTGATAAATCTTTCTGCAACGGGATTCATAAATGCTCCTTTCAAGAGACTTGGAAGAGTTAGTATAATTGGCTATCAAAGAATCAACCATAAGCGGGAGTTTATCAGAGTGAGTGTTTTTCTTACAGAGACTGATATTGCCAGATTTCTGGGACAGAGTCTCCCGGATACAAGAAAAGCAATTAAGTCCAGCAAATTAAAAAGCATGAGCAAACAGGGGCACAAAGTTTTCACAAGAGAAGATGTGCTCAACTGGCTTGCGGACAATTTCACTTCACTCACTTCAGACAGACTTATGATGGCTGACCATTCTTCTGCTGACAGCGCAGGTCTGGATCCTTTTTCCTGCGGGATCACCCGACTACTTTCTGAGAGTGAAGTTTCCTTTCCAGACAAAACATCTACCAGAGCAAGTGTTCTGCGATTTATATCCAACAAAGCAGTTGAACGAGGTGCTGTTTACGACGCTGCTGAGCTTCTAGAGCAGCTGAAAAAGAGAGAAATCGTAGTATCTACTGCTCTGAAATGCGGAGCAGCGCTGATTCACCCCCTTGATATAAGACAACTGTATGTGGAGAAAGAGCTGCTACTACTGATCATACCCCCCAGACCTCTTCCATTCGGGGAAGCCAGTGGAAGACTGACATCACTGTTTTTCCTTCTTCTCTTCCCGGATCCCCACCGACATGTTCACATTCTTGCAAGGTTGAACAGATTGCTGAGAAGTACAGATTTCATTGAGACAATTCTTCGAGCAGACTCACATGAGGAAGCTCTTGATATGGTGTATCGTCGCGAACTGGATGTGATAAGTTCCGGCGGAAAAAGCTGAATTGGAGGCATAGTGAGTTCGTTCAAAGACCAAGACATGATCTCCCTGAGGGACATGACCATTGATGACTTATGGACCATTGTCACTAAAGCGCAAGAGGTAAAAGCAGGTAAACACCGCGGATGCCTCAGGGACAAGACTATTGCATCTCTTTTTTTTGAACCATCCACCAGAACAAGGCTCTCGTTTGAATCCGCAGTTGTAAAGAGTGGCGGAAGTGTTTTCGGTTTTGCCGATCCTGGTTCATCTTCCCAGAAAAAGGGGGAGTCATTTTCTGATTCCATTAGAACCGTCACAGGATATTGTGATGCCATGGTTATTCGTCACCCGGTTGAAGGTGCAGCAAGACTGGCCAGTGAAGTTGCAACGGTGCCGGTTATTAACGCTGGAGACGGAGCAAACCAGCATCCTACCCAGACATTCCTTGACCTGTTCACCATTCACGAAGAATTTGGACGATTGAAGGATCTGAAGATAGGAATTATGGGTGACTTGAAGTACGGTAGAACTGTTCATTCACTCACTCATGCCATGGCTCTTTTCGGCGCTGAAATGGTGTTTATCTCACCCCCCTCTCTTAAAATGCCGCAAACTATTCTTTCAGAACTGACCGATAAGGGAATTTCCTACAGAACGGCAAATACTCCAGAGGATGCAGCAGACATGAACCTGGATGTTCTCTACGTCACAAGGATCCAGAAGGAGCGTTTCGGAGACCCGCAGGAATACAAGAATGTTGCACATGGATACCGTATTGATAAAAACACAATATCAGTACTGGGAGAGCAGGTAAGAATCATGCATCCTCTACCAAGAGTTGACGAAATTTCAGAGGAAGTAGATAAAACACCAAACGCCATTTACTTCACTCAGGCACACAATGGTGTTCCAACCAGGCAAGCTCTTCTGGGTCTTGTTACCGGAGGTATCAGCTAATGG
Source organism: Candidatus Sabulitectum sp. (assembly GCA_029940175.1). GTDB lineage: Bacteria > Fermentibacterota > Fermentibacteria > Fermentibacterales > JCC-6 > Sabulitectum. The sequence continues at coordinate 6,892 of JAOZRM010000060.1, forward strand.
AAAGAGCATACAAGGTATATGCAATTAACAATGGTACTGTAATTGATCACATTCCCACTCCATTGGCATTGAAGGTTGTAGAAATTCTTGGTCTGGGCAACGAAGGCATATTCACAATTGGGGTTGGTTTTCTATCAAAACGTCTGCCTGGTGGAAAAGATATACTCAAAATAGAAAATAGAATTCTTCTGGAAAGTGAAACCGATACAATTGCTTTGATTGCTCCTGACGCAACCATCAACATCATCAAAGACGGAAGTGTCAGCGAGAAGCGGATAATCTCGATCCCTAAATCAATCTACGGAGTAATGCAGTGCCCTAATCCCAATTGCGCAACAAACAAACTTGGAGCACACAGGCATTTCAAGCTTGAAGACAAGGAAGACATGACATATCGCTGCCAGTACTGCGAAAGAGTTACAGAGATCATCCCGGGGAACCTTACAGCACCGGAGTAATCTGCACAGTAATGCAATAAATAACAAAGGGGGCAACCATAAGCTTGCTCCCTTGTCCAGCATAAGCCGAAAAAGTGACTACCTAGAAGTTGGCTTTAATACCAGCCCAGGTGGATCTTTCCAGCACCAGAATATCGTCAAATACAAGCTCAAAGGCTGCATCAGTAGTTCCAGGTGTCCACCAGACTATGCCGAGACCGTCAAATCCCTGAACACAAGGTGAAAGCTGAACAGGCTCTGACTGGATCCAGCCATACTGTCCAATTGGCTTAAAGGGGAACGCTTTGCGAATCTCAATCCAGTACTTCTGCCCGGGGGCAAAATCCAACCATGGGTCGAATTCGTACTCCATCATATAGTAGCTTCCATCAACAACCTCTGTGTATTCACCTGGGTTAATCATCCAGCTCTGTATAGCGGATGTGTGCTGAGGAAGTGTAGGAGCCTCTCCTGTTCCGTCATCCAGATAAAGATAGATCTCTATCGGAGAATCGACAGGTCCGCCGGTACCGTTCCAGTATTCGCCCCACCAGCGAATTCGGTTGACACAAGTTGCAGCGGAGAACATCACATCATCAGCAACACCGGAATCATATGCCGGATACAAGTCGTCATAAAACTGAGAAACAATGGCATAGCCTGTAGGAAGCTGACTCCAAAATACAGTCTCGCCATCAGTTCCACCCCATGTACTTACTCCTGCTGTACCACCGGAAAAGGTTATCTCCCCTGCAAAACCAAGTGCTGCTACCAGCGCAAGAATAGGCGTAACAAGCTTCATTTCTCTCCCAATCGATAAAGCAGACTATCAAAATCAAAACAGGGGCAAGCTTTCACTCACCCCTGTTTCTCCGGTAAAACCGGATAATATCTGTAATCTAACCTAACCTAGAAATTGGCTTTGATACCGGCCCAGGTTGATCTTTCAAGTGCAAGAGCATCGTCAAATACAAGCTCAAAGGCTGCATCTGTAGTTCCAGGTGTCCACCAGACTATACCGAGACCGTCAAATCCCTGAACACAAGGTGAAAGCTGAACAGGCTCTGACTCGATCCAGCCGTACTGTCCGGCGCCTGCGAAAGGCATAGCCTTGCGTACTTCAATCCAGTACTTCTGCCCAGCGTCAAAGTCTAACCATGGGCTGAATACGAACTCACACATGAAATTAGCGCCATCAGCAACCTCGGTGTAACCACCGGAGGAGACCATCCAGCTCTGAATAGCGGATGAGTGCTGAGGAAGTGTAGGAGCGTTTCCCGTGCCATCATCAAGGTAAAGATAGATCTCTATTGGAGAATCAACAGGTCCACCGCCACCGTTCCAGTAACCGCCCCACCAGCGGATCTTGTTCACTGAAGTTGCAACGGCGAACTCACAATCATCGGCAACACCTGCATCGTAGGTAGGTTCATCAATGAAATTCTGAGATCCCATGGCGCCACCTGTTGGAGGTGCAGTCCAGTAAACAGTCTCAGCATCGGTACCGCTCCAGGTACTTGTACCTGCTGTACCACCGAATGGTGTGATCTCTCCGGCAAAACTAAGCGCTACTGCAAGCGCAAGAACGAAAATAACAAGCTTCATTTCTACTCCTTTCATTTAGCTAAAATCAAGCATGCATAATTCTACTATTGTGAGTTCGACAAGTCAATACCGTTTAACCCGGAGGTTAATAAAGAGCTCCGCGCAGGGTATATTTAATGCAAAGCATTGTTTAGCACGATATTGAGAGATATCCAACTTAATGCATTGCATGAGCAGCAGTTGGGAACATTCCTCTCAATCTACTGATATATGATAATACATCACTTTTTTGGTCATCCTCAGTTTCGGTAGTTTTTTCAATTTGCGAATCGGGTATCCAAAGTATCCCGCCTGGGCAGGAAAACGAAAAACTCCCGGTCACCTAAGAAAAGGTGCCGGGAGTTTTGTTGATAAATGTTACCTGATCACAACAACCCTCTGCGCAGCAGTCTCACCCTCAGTCTGCATCACAACAGCATAGGAGCCAGCAGGAAGGGAAGTAACCATTCCACTATACTGTCCGGAAGCTAAATTACCCTCGTTGACAACAAAGACCTTTCTTCCGGTAACATCGTAAACAGCGATATCAACATATCCTGACTGCTCTACATGATAACCAATGGAAAACGCTCCTTCAACGGGATTGCCGGAGACAAGCCAGACCCTTCTTCCATCCAGCGGGGCACTTCCCTCATCGTCAATACTTACAGGGTTCCATAGAACAGTCATATCCTTCAATGATGGTGTTACATAGGGGTTACTTGTGTAGAGTTCTGCCTGATACTGAAGAAATTGACCACCCTGAGCAACCAGAGAGCCAAGAGTTGACGCAGACGTGATCCATACACTCCATGGACCCATTGTACCTGCACTGTAGGAAGTTTTCAACCTGAAGCGAATGCCTGTATCCGCAGGAGTGGTTGCAGACCAGTAGAGATACTCCCATACCACACTGCCGGGATCCGGTGGCTCTATATCAAGTATTGAGCTTGTAACAGCACTGGGAGTTGTAAAACCAGCAATACGCCACCAGCTTATTTTATCTCCATTATATGCGCATCCAAGCACATCCGGGATACCGTCCCCGTTCATATCCCCTGTAGAAACACCAACGGCTCCATCAAAATCGGTCGACACAGAGAAAGTCTCCCAGTTCTCACCGAGATACTCCTTGTTTTTGAACCAGACAACCTGATCTTCCTGGAAATTAGCCGCAACAACATCAGGATATCCGTCTGCGTCCATATCTCTTGCGGTAATATCATAAATAGTCTGAGCAGCTGCTCCGTGCATTACATTTGCTACCCACGAACTCTGGGTATCAAGAAAGTCGTACCAGCGAAGATCGCCGTCACCACTGGCTGAAGCCACTGCAAAGTCATCATCCCCGTCAAAGTTGTAGTCTGCACATGCAACTGAAACCGGATTGCTGTACGAGGTCTCTATTGTATACTTATCCCAGGAATAACCGTAAGGCGATTGAGAAACATATGCTATAATATCATCATGAGACTTACTGGCCGCTACTACATCCCAATGGCCATCCCCGTTAAAATCACCGATGTCACAGGTATAAGCTCCCATAAGAGCACCATCAATATAGTGCTGATTCCATGAACTTGCAGTGCCATCATTCTCCCACCAGCACACATCACCGGAAACTGAGGAAACGCCGACAACATCAGTAAGACCATCACCGTTGATGTCACCAGCCCTGATCTGCCTTGCATCAAAACCTGTGGCAATATCAGTGCCAACCGGCCAACCTGTGGGACCGCACGCGAAAAGAAGAATCTTGTCATCCGAATCACTGGAAACTACTACATCACGGTACCCGTTTCCGTCAAAGTCTGCAACTGTTATAAACCGTGGTGTTGCTACATACCCGATCACATGCCTGGTCCAGGAAGTACCCAGACCGTCAGTATTTTCATTCCAGGCAACTTCGCCGGAGTTGTATGCGCAACTTGCTGCATCCAGATCTCCGTCCTGATCAACATCCACTGCGATAACAAAAGTGGGTCCTCCTTCAACACTTATCTGATTCTCATCGCGGTTAATAATAAGTTTGAGCTGCCCAATTGTTGTATCCCAATCCATGTCTCCTGCTATAAAGAACTTATCCTGCCATTCTGTTACAGGACCCTGAACTCCTGGACCTCCTGCCCAGTCCGTTTGTGTCTCGCTTTCAGCAAAAGCTGTCAGACACATGCCTAGAATCACAGCCATCAGCACATACCGCATATAAATCCTCCATAGTGAAATCCAGCCACATATATATATCAACAACAGTATGCAATCAAACCATGGTAAGGTCAATACCCAATATGGGTTACGCTTCTCCCGGGGATTTTACTTTAAGATAGCGGTCTCTTTCACTGAAAACACAACCGCAGTAAGGTTGCCGATACAATCCAGCACCTCGCGAAAGTTCGATAGATCTTCTGTAGCTGTCTCTGAAGTCTCGGTAAAGATACTGAACATCCAGTGATTCTGCAGCGCTCTCCCCTGCTTCTATCAATAGCCTGTGATTCTGGTACGGACTTACTGAAAGAGTGGATGTGAATAACTCTATACCCATTTCCGAAGCCAGTTCAGCAGTTCTTTTCATTCGGTCTGTAAAACAGGAAAGACACCTGTTCTCACTGTCTAGCAACATCTTGATGTTCTCCTCCAGGGGATACTCCTCATTATAGATCACAGGGAGATCCACTGCTGGTGCCCACTCCTTCACTGCATCAAGTCTTCGTTTGAATTCTTTCCACGGATGTATCGACGGGTTGTAAAAATAGCCTGTAACTTCGTATCCATCAGCTCTTAGATTCTCCAGAACTGCTGTTGCACAAGGTGCGCAGCACATATGAAGAAGAATCTTTTTATTCACAGTGGTAACTCTTCCTGACCTGCTCTGACCAAACCCAGATGCCTGTAAGCATGAGCTGTGGCAACTCTCCCTCTACTGGTGCGATTAAGGAAACCCCTTGCAAGAAGGAAAGGTTCAACAACATCAATGAGAGTATCTCTTTCCTCGTTTAGAGTAGCCGCAATAGCTGATACACCAACCGGGCCACCGGCGTAATGCTTTATAATCACATTGAGGTAATTTCTGTCCAGTCTGTCCAGACCAGCTTCATCCACACCGTTGATGTCCATTGCCTCCACTGAAGTGGTCTCATCAATGGCTTCCCGGCGCATAACCTGAGCGTAATCTCTCACCCTCTTGAGAAGTCTGTTTGCAATTCTGGGAGTACCCCGTGAACGAAATGCTATTGATTCCGACCCCTCTCCGGTTATTACGGTAGAAAGTATTCCAGCAGAGCGAGTTATAATTGTCCTAAGATCTTGCACATCATAAAATTCCAGGTGCAGAGAAAACCCGAATCTGTCCCGAAGAGGACCAGTGATCAGCCCCGCACGGGTAGTAGCTCCAACAATCGTGAAGTGACTCAGCTCAAGTTTAACAGTTCTTGCATGAGGTCCGGGATCAATTACCATATCGATCTCAAAGTCTTCCATTGCAGGATAAATGTATTCCTCCACTATCCTGGGTAACCTGTGTATCTCGTCGATAAAGAGAACATCTCCCCTTTTCAAGTTGGTAAGTATCCCGACTAGATCAGCAGGTCTTTCAAGGGCAGGCCCTGAAGTACACACGATGTCTGCTTCCATTTCCTCTGCAATCACGTAAGCGAGAGTTGTTTTTCCAAGCCCCGGTGGACCATGGAATAGCAGATGATCAAGAGGCTCTCCTCTTTCCTTAGCGGCCTGTACAGCTATCTTCAAATTCTCTATGAGTTTCCGCTGACCGATGTATTCAGCAAAACTTCTGGGTCTGAGGCTGGTAAAATCCCTTTCTTCCACCTCACTGATGCTGTCTGCTCTTACAATAGATTCCAGTGCCATATCAGCTCCTTATTTTCATAGCGGCTCTGACCAGGATAGATGAGGAAGCATCAGGTCCAACCTGATCAACAGCGGCATTTATCAAAGAAACAGCTTCAGATGAGGGAATTCCCAGTTGCTCAAGAATAGCCCTGGCATCAACAGTACTGGCTGATACGACAGATTCAGAGGAAATAAAACTGGACTTGGACATCACATCCTGAAGCTTGGCAACTATCTGCTTTGCCCGGGAATTACCAATACCAGGCAGAGACTTAAGCACTTTTAAATCACCAGTTGCAATTGCCGATGCAAGTTCAGAAGGCGGAATTACCATGGCCTTTGCTGCTGCTCTTACGCCTACACCGGAGACACTGATAAATCTGTTAAAAAAATCTCTGTCAGAAACACTGGGAAATGCCACAGCCAGCGGCACACCTTTGTTACCCTCGTTAACTATCTGAAAGAGAAGGAAAAACAGTGATTCGTCTCCAACAGAAATATGCCGCAGGAAATATCCAGGAGCAAGCAGACGAACAGTTATGGGACCTGTTTCAAGAAGAATGTAGGATTTATCTGTTCCAGTCACAATCCCTTTAATGCTTTCAAGCATATCGCTCCGATTCATACAGAGCAATGGCCACGGCCAGCGCATCACTCACGTCCAAGGGTTTCAACTCGCCCTGTATCCCGAAAAGACGACAGACCATGCCATTCACCTGCTGCTTACTGGCTCGACCGTTACCGGTTACAGCTTTCTTTACTCTACTGGCCGGAAGGGATTCAACCCTGATCCCGTGAAGACCTGCCGCCAGACAGAGAACACCACGGGCATGCCCCATGATTATCGCTGTGGCAGGGTGTCTATAATGAGAATAGATTTTCTCCATTCCCATCACATCCGGCGAGTACTTATCAATCACCTGAACAAGACCCTGAAAGATCTCAGTTAACCTTGGCGTGAGTGGATCAGACGGCTTTGATCTTATGGTTCCTGCATCCAGTAATTTCATAGAACCTGAATCTGCAGCAATAACCCCGAACCCGGTTATGTTCAATCCGGGATCAATACCCAGAATGATCCTTTCAGGCAATTACTCGTCCATATCAAAGTTTGAGAAGAGAGCCTGAACGTCATCAAGATCCTCAAGGGCCTCAAGAAGCTTCATAGTTCTTATGGCGACCTTGCCTGTTAGAAGAACTGTGTTAGATGGAACCTTTGTTACCTCGGAAGAGACTACTTTTATTCCAGCAGACTCCAAAGCTTCCTTAACTGCAAGAACATCATCAGGCCCGGTGGAAGCAATGATTGTCTCTTCCACCACGGCAACATCTTCAAGACCGGCATCTAGCCCAGCTTCAAGCACCTCGTCCTCTGTATGAACGGTGCCGTCAATACAGATCTGACCCTGCTTGCTGAAAAGGTATGCTACACTGTTCTTTGAGCCCAGACTGCCTCCGCCTTTTGTGAGAGAGTGGCGAATCTCTGCTGCAGCACGGTTCTTATTGTCTGTTAAAACTTCTATTATTATGGCAACTCCTCCTGGCCCGTAAGCCTCGTAGAGCATTTCTTCATATGTAACACCCTCAAGTTCTCCTGTGCCACGCTTGATAGCCCTCTCAATATTGTCATTGGGCATATTCTGACCTTTGGCACTGTCAACTGCCACTCTCAGTCTGGGATTCATGTCAATGTCACCGCCGCCAGCTCGGGCAGCTACGGAGATTTCCTTAACCAGGCGACTGAATATTTTACCCCGAGCTGCGTCTGCTTTGCCCTTTTTGTGCTTGATCGTGCTCCATTTATTGTGTCCGGACATCTATGTCTCCTTCATGTATGAGTTTTTCGATGATGCTACCTTAGGACAGAAATGCCGTTGGGTCAAGTTCTGCTACTATGGTAATCAACTATTTCATCCCAACTTTGAACAGATCTTCTGAAAAAAGACACTCCAGTTTCAGCCACAACTACCTTTTCAACCTCCTGAGAACACGGCAGAATTACAAGCTGGGACTTAACAGAAGATAGAACAATCTCTATTTCGGCAAGCCAGTCCGCTTTCGCAGTCTCCTGCCCAACTGCAACACACCTTGCCAGCACTGCTGCATCCCTGAGGGATATCAAGCCGCCGCAAACGTCAGGCTGAGCTTCCTCAACATCAAGTTTCTCAGGAAGATCATGAATATGTTCAGAAAGACTTACCCCGATTCCCGGTAGACCGTCCACGGGAAAAGCAGGAAAAAGAAAAGTTCTTTTATCGGCTTGTCCACCCGTCTCAGTTTTCTTGGCAGCCAGAACATCATCCTCGTATCTGCTACTGAATGTAAGCATTGTTGCTGTGAATTCATTCCTGACTATTCGCTTCAAAACATGCACAGTTGC
>JAOZRM010000396.1:0-664 GCA_029940175.1 Candidatus Sabulitectum sp.
CTTGCCGAGACTCATCAATAGCTGCGCATTACATCGACACTTATTATCTGACAGAGTACTTAATACACCGGCCAATACAAAGATATTCCCAAAGATCAGCGGGGCTGTTCACCTTCCATTCCCAGAAGCTCTCTCATCCTGGGGGCATAGTCCTTCAGAGGCAGTTGTGCATCATTTGACGTGGTGTAGTACAGGTTTCCCTGCAGGAAGGAGTCAAGCATTCTAAGGTCATTAATTGAAACTGTGTTTGTTACTTCATTTCCATCTTCGAATAACACCTGCAAACGAAGAACTGGTTCCTCCTCTCCTGCATCAGGAGAACAAAAATCGCAGAAAAGTCCTTCGTCAAGCACTATGTTGAAATCTGTATTGGAATTGATCGATTCCACCATTCTGCGACAGCCCTCAAGTTCCCAGTTGATGAAAGCAGATTGCGAGTAGTTGTACATTGTTTTTTCTCCGCAGACAGGGCAGATGTATTCCGCTACCTCCGGGGCTGACATTGCCTCATAACACATGGCTCCTCTGGTCTGCTCCGGAGGCTCTTCATTTTCCAGTCTGGCCAGAAGCATATTCACCTGGGTAACAGAAAGTGTCATCAGAGCTTCAGGAGTAAAATCAGCTATTGTAGCAGAAGTAACAATATCAAGCGGAGTCATCGATT
>JAOZRM010000396.1:674-1161 GCA_029940175.1 Candidatus Sabulitectum sp.
TGCCCGGAACCTGGTTTGTTCCTTGCAAGTCCTGCAACAGCGGAAAGCAGAACAACAGCACACGCACCTGCTACATACCACATAATTACTCCTATTCACTGGTTGTAAGCCTAAGATGCAGAGAAGAGCGATTGAAGTCAATTTGCAGGAGATATTGCCGTGTGCTCTTTCCATGTTCTGGTTCTTCTGTCTGGACCAGTGATTACCTCAATACTCCATATCATACCGCAGATTTTGCATTTTGCAGTAACTTTTGTTTTAATAAATTGAACAGTGCTGTTGAGTGTTCCTATCTCTTCAGTCTCCAGGATTACGTAATCATCTTCAGTGTCAGGGAATGTAAGCAGGTGAGGTCTGTGGCAATTGCACAGCTTGCCCTCTCTGATGTCCTGAATTTTGTTTTGCATGTTTTTAAGAATTGATCGCATAAACGGACTATAGCTTCTGTTACTCAGGAAGGCAATTCTTGTATTTATCACTCCCGGGA
>JAOZRM010000061.1 GCA_029940175.1 Candidatus Sabulitectum sp.
GCCGAGAGCAAGCTCTGCAGCCTGGTTCTTAGCGCAGTTGTGGCTGCTTACCAGGGAAGGTAACTTAAATGAAAATAGTACTGGCCAGCGATCACGCAGGTTTTCCGCTGAAGGAACAACTGGTCAGCCGACTGGAATCACAGGGGCATCAGATACTTGACCTGGGCCCCTTTTCCACAGAGTCGGTTGATTACACGGATTTTGCCCAGTCTCTGTGCAGGGAAATTCTTCGGGGAAATGCTGAAAAGGGAATTCTTGTGTGTAATTCAGGCGTTGGTATGAGTATTGCAGCAAACAGGTTCAAGGGAATTCGTGCGGCTCTTTGTCTTTTTCCGAAGATGGCTTGTTACGCCAGAAGACACAATGACGCTAATGTTCTTGCTCTTGGCGGGGGTAATACCGGTCTCTTTCTTGCCTCCGAAATTGCAGATGTGTTTCTTGAAGAAGAATTTGAGGGTGGAAGACACAAGAGAAGAACGGATAAATTTGATCTGGCGGAAGTGAATTAATGATAGATCTTATCTGTGGTGCCAGACCAAATTTCATGAAGGTTGATTCTATCATTCGTGGCCTGTCTGAAAAAGTTAGGCTGGTTCACACCGGTCAGCACTACGATTATTCCATGTCAGGCAGTTTCTTTGACCAGCTGGGGTTGCCCAAACCGGATATTAACCTTGAGGTTGGCAGCTCTACAATCACCGTTCAGACCGCTGACATAATGAAGGCTTACGAACCGGTTTTTCTTCAGGGTAAACCTGATGCTGTGGTGGTGGTGGGGGACGTCAACTCAACTCTCGCCTGTGTTCTCACGGCTGTAAGGTATGGAACACCCACTGTTCATGTTGAAGCAGGTCTTCGAAGTTTTGACAGAACCATGCCGGAAGAAATAAACAGGCTGCTCACCGACCAGATAAGCGATCTTCTTCTTATCACAAGCCACGAGGCAAGAGAGAATCTTCTTAAAGAAGGCAGACCGGATAATTCTATCGTCATGGTTGGTAATCCCATGATTGATACTCTTCTACGGCTTCTTCCGGAAGCAGCTGACAAGAATGTTCCTGAAGGCAGATTCGGCCTTGTCACACTGCACCGGCCCGGGAATGTGGATAACAGAGATCTTCTTGGAAGCATCCTTGACTCTCTGGGCAAACTCAATCCGCTTTCTCTGATATTCCCGGCGCATCCAAGAACGCTGAAGAACATTCAGAGCTGGGGGCTGCAAAGCCGGGTTCCCGAGAATCTTACCATGGTAAAACCCATGGATTACCTTACCTTCATCAGACATCAGCAGGCTGCGGAAGTGGTAATAACCGATTCCGGAGGGGTACAGGAGGAAACATCGGTAATGGGTGTTCCCTGCGTAACTGTAAGACCCAATACAGAAAGGCCGATAACCTGTACTCTGGGAACCAATGTGTTGTGTTCTGATCCAACTGGAATACCGGAAGCAGTAAGAAAACAGATAGAAAAAAGACCAGAGGTTCCTCCCGTTATTCCCATGTGGGATGGTGGTGCCGGAGCCAGGATAGCCAGTGAAATAGAGAGGATTCTGAAATGAACAGAGCAAAGGGGCTCTTTTTTGCAATAGTTACGGTTTTTGCAGTGGTGGGCTGTGGCGCCGAAGGTACTGAAGACACTATTCACGAGTCATTTGCTACCGCCGACTTCCAGAAATTCGCAGTTTCTCTGCAGGGTGAAGATGTTGGCTACATGAGCATGGAGACCGAGGCAGTTGGCGATTCTCTATTTATTACACAATCCATGGAATGGCATCTGCTTCTCATGGGAACCACAAGAACTGTTACTATGGAAGTGTCTGCGCGCACAGGGACAAACATGGATCTCGGTTACCTTACAATGACAATGTCTGATGGAACTTCTGTAATAGAGACAACTGCAAGAAGAACTGGTAATACAATTGAGACCACGGTTAACACCTCAGGCAGAGAAATAGTTAATTCAAGTGAATTTGAAGGGAATTACCTTCCGTCATTTGTAGATCTTGCGTCGGCTACAATGGAGTGGGTTGTTGGAGATGAGTTAACTTTCCCCACTTTCGATCCCTCAACAGGAATGATCTTTGAAGCCACCGTAACATGCGAGGCAATTGAAGATGTTTCTCTCATGGGTGATATGGTTCCAGCATCCCGACTCCTCATTACTCAGCAGGGCATGCGAAATACCGTCTGGGTTTATCAGGGCCAGATAGTTCGCGAGGAAGAAACAGGCATGGGTATGGTTCTTACCAGAGTGGCACCGGATACTGAAGATAACATCATTCCATCCAGTGATCTCTATGAGGTTTATGCTGTTACGTCCAATACTGTGGGAGATCCGCGTAGAACCGGTGACAGATCATGGCTTCTTGTTGGCGATGTGGACTGGAATGAGTTCGAACTTGATTATCCGGGAATACAGAATCTCTCAGACGGACCAATTGTTACGGTTACTGCAACAGTTCCACAGAACCCAGTTGTTTTCCCAATGGAAGAAGCAGCGGATGAACATGCGCCTTACCTTGAGGCCGATGCGATGATCCAGTGTACTGATCCGGTAATTATTGCCGTTGCAGACAGTCTTACAGAGGGCGCCACCGATGCCTGGGACGCAGTTACACGAATTTCAAGGTTTGTTGACAGGGCAGTAGAGAATGTTCCAACAGTTTCTCTTCCGTCGGCAGTTGATGTGCTGGACAATAAGCGTGGAGACTGCAACGAGCACACCATTCTTACCGTGGCCCTGTGTCGTGCTGTGGGAATTCCTGCTGTTACCTGCGCTGGTATAGTGTATGTAGACAACGGTATTTTCGGTTACCACGCATGGCCATCGGTATGGGTTGGTGAATGGGTGGCAATTGATCCTACTTTCGGCCAGCAGATCGCAGACTGTACTCACATCGTTCTTGCCCAGGGCAGCCTGGAAGCGCAGTATGTGGTTAATGGTGTTCTTGGCAGACTCAGTATTGAAGAGCAATAGGATTACAATTGTTCATTAAGCCTGAGTACTACGCCATGAAAAGAGCAGTGAAAATTGCTGTTGGGGGAGGGAAGAAGGTTTTTCCGAATCCCAGGGTTGGTGCGGTTATCATTTCCCCGAAAGGAGAGGTAATTGCAGAAGGTTTTCACGCATTTCATGGCGGTGCTCATGCAGAAATTAATGCTCTGGAGAAAGCCGGCGACGTAAGAGGTTGTACAATGGTTGTAACCCTTGAACCATGCAGTCATCACGGCAAAACACCTCCTTGTGTAGAAGCAATCGCAAACTCCGGAATCAGCCGGGTTGTTGTGGGGCTAACTGATCCCAATCCGCTTGTTGCAGGGGAGGGAATCAAATTCCTCAGGAACAGAGATATTGATGTTGAAGTTGGTCTCTTCAAAGAAGAAGTGGAGAAGCTGAACGAGATATATCTCCATTACATAGCAACAGGCAGAAGTTTTGTTCACCTGAAGATGGCGGGAACCCTGGATGGAAGAAGCGCTGCCGCAGATGGTTCAAGCAGGTGGATCACCGGAGCGGAATCTCGCAAGCGAGTACATGAGTTCAGAAGAAATTCACATGCAGTTCTGGTCGGACGAGGTACTGCAGTTGCAGATGATCCTGAACTCACTGCAAGAGATGTACAGTGTGCCCCTGAAGACCAGCCAGTGCGGATCATTATTGCCGGCAGTGAAATGCCGTACAGCCTTAAATTGTTTAATTCTCCCGGAAAAACTGTGGTGGTTACAGACCAGCGACGTGATCTTCCTGGATCGGTTGATGTGTGGCAGGGGATTGAATCTCTTGCACAGCTTCTGGCTAAAACAGCGGAAGAAGGGCTTGGTCTTGTACTGTGCGAGGGGGGCAGCTCACTTGCAGCTTCTCTGTTAAAGGAGCATCTTGTTGACAAGCTTAGCATATTCACTGCATCGGCAGTGCTGGGGAGTCGCGGATTTCCCATGCTGGGCGATCTGAAGATTGAGAGTATCGGTGACATTTTGAGAATGGAGAATGTTACATTTACCCGGATAGGAGACGACACTCTTACGGAGGGGCAAGTTGTTTACTGGACTGATTGAGACTACAGGAACAGTGAAAAGTACAGGGAGAGGATTCCAGGTTGAAGCCGGGAAGAACCTTGACCTGATCCGCGGAGACAGTCTCGCCGTTAGCGGCTCTTGTCTTACTGTGACAAAAATAGAGGGAAGACAGCTGTATTTTGATGTTTCACCGGAAACCTTCAGAAGAATTGTAGCTCCCACCCCAGGCTCAAAAGTCAATCTGGAGAGATCCATGTCGGCTGAGGGCAGGTTTCATGGTCATTTCGTTACAGGGCATGTGGATGCTGTCGGCACGGTGACAAAAGCAAGGCAAACTTCCGGATTCAGCGAGATCACTGTTTCATATCCCCGGAAGGATTCCCTGCTTCTTGTTGAAAAAGGTTCTATCACAGTTTCCGGTATAAGCCTTACTGTAGCCTCTCTCAATGGAAACAGTTTTACAGTTGCTGTTATTCCGGAAACACTGAAGGCAACAACTGCAGGGGAATGGAAACCGGGTTATCGCGTTAATCTAGAGTTCGATATAATAGGTAAGTATGTGACACAGGCTGCACTGGCAGCCCGATCAAAAGAATCGTTGAGGGAGTACCTTGAACAGTACGAAACTGGCAGGAGCTGAAGAAGCAATCGCCGCCATAAAGCGCGGCGAAATGATAGTAGTTGTTGATGATGAGAACCGTGAGAACGAAGGTGATCTGATCATTGCCGCGGAATTCTGTGACGCTGAGCATATAAATTTTATGGCAACTCACGCCCGTGGACTTATCTGCCTGGCGATGAAGAAAGAGCATCTGGCAAGGCTTGATCTTAATGAGATGGTGCCAAGAAACACGTCTCTCCATGAAACTGCCTTTACTGTGAGTATAGATGCAATCCACGGTGTCACCACTGGAATCAGTGCTGCAGATAGAGCTAAAACAATTGCTGTGGCTATTGATCCCCGATCAAACCCGGAAGATCTGGGAAGACCCGGGCATATTTTCCCTCTCGCTGCAAGAGATGGAGGTGTTCTTCGAAGAATAGGACACACAGAGACTGCAGTCGATCTGGCGAAACTGGCTGGGCTCCACCCGTCCGGTGTTATCTGCGAGGTAATGAATCCCGACGGAACAATGGCGAGATTACCGCAGCTCAAGGAGTTTGCAAAAAAACACAGTCTGTTGCTGACTTCTGTGGAAGAACTGGTCAAGTACCGCCATAAGAACGAAGTTCTTGTCGAATGTGTTGCAGACGCAACTCTTCCAACTGATTTTGGTGAATTCAGGGTAAAGGTCTATGAGAGCCTGATTGATAGGGAAACACATGTGGCTCTTTACAAAGGCGACATTACAAAAAATGAGAGCATTCTTGTAAGGGTTCATTCCCAGTGTCTTACAGGTGATGTTTTTGGCAGTAGACGATGTGATTGCGGCAGCCAGCTTCATGCGGCCATGCGAAAAGTTACAGAAGAGGGTTGCGGAGTTATTCTGTACATGGCTCAGGAGGGTCGTGGAATAGGTCTGGCCAATAAGATAAAGGCTTACCATCTTCAGGACAAAGGCATGGACACAGTTGATGCGAATGTAGAGCTGGGATTTGCTCCCGACCTGAGAGACTACGGTATTGGAGCCCAGATTCTCAGCGAGATGGGGCTTACATCTATCAAACTCATGACGAATAATCCGAAGAAAATAATTGGACTTTCCGGCTATGGACTTGAAATAACAGAACGTGTCGGAATTGAAGTTTGTCCCACCGATGAGAATCGCTTCTATCTTAGAACAAAAAGAGACAGAATGGGACACATGCTGAAGGGAGTGGATGAACATGGCTTGGATACATGAAGGACAATTTGAGGGCGAGGGTCTTAAGACCGCAATTGTTGTTTCCCGGTTCAACAGTTTTATTACGGGAAGACTCCTTGACGGGGCTCAAGACTGTTTGATCCGCCACGGTGTTGAAGAAGAGGATATTGATGTATTCTGGGTTCCCGGAGCTTGGGAAATTCCAGCAGTTGCCGCAAATCTGACCAGGAGCAGATCGTTTGATGCTGTGATCTGCCTGGGAACAATAATTCGTGGAGAGACCCCGCATTTTGAGTATGTAGCATCAGAGAATGCCAAGGGTATCGCCCAGGCTGGAATGAATGCTTCCGTTCCTGTAGTTTACGGTATGATCACTGCTGATACTGTTGACCAGGCTGTTGACAGAGCTGGTATAAAGAGTGGCAATAAGGGTTTTGATGCAGCAATGACTGCATTGGAGCTTGTAAGTCTTTATGAGCAGATTCATGGATTTGCAGCTACCAACCTTGATATCCCGGAGGAGTAATTTGGGTCTACGAACCAGGGGTAGAAAATTCCTTCTTCAATGTCGCTATGCAGCTGAGGCAAATGGAGAATCCATTCCGGAAAACATGGAATTAATGCAGATGAGTACAAGGATCCCCGACCCGGATACTCGAGTCTGGATCAAAGAACTTGCCCGGGCCGTTGATAAGAACAGGGAAGAGATCGATAGCCTTATTGAAAATTCTCTTGTGAACTGGTCCATGAGCAGACTTACTCCCATTACAAAACTTATTCTGGAACAGGCAACAGCAGAAAAGAACTATCTGTCTATCCCTGCCCCTGTTGTTATCAAGGAAGCAGTTCGTCTTGCAATCGAATTTGAAGGTCCCAAGACAGGCTCTTTTGTGAACGGAGTTCTGGATAAAATTCTGATAAGGCAATAAGACAGCTCCGGTTAAAACCGGGGCTCATGGATTCATAAGCTCTTTGTAGACACTTGCAAGGATTTTTCTGTCTTTCAGATCTTTCAGGTTTCTCAGGCCGGCTTGAAAAGCATCCCTGGCTATTTCCGGTTGCTTCATCTTCTCTATGGCCAGCTTCATTATCCGCAAATACACTTCAAGTCTCTGGGGATCTCTGGGAATCATTTCCTTATACAGCACCAGAGCTTCATCGAATTGCCCATCCATGATTCTTGATTCAGGAATGCTGAACATCAGGCTTACTTCACCTCCGGCAGAGCCCGGGAATAAAATCGAGCTGGAGGAACTGGTCAGAAGAGCGGCAAGCGGTTTTCCTATGAGAATCCCAGCCGGGATCAGCAGAAAAACTCCCGGTATCGATCTGCTGGATACTGGTATCATCATGTAAAAACTTACAGTAAGGAATGGAAGGGCTATCAGAAATCGAATAAGCAGAGATTTCAGAGCTGCCTTTCTATCGTCCAAACCCATACCCCCGGAGTAAATCTGATATCAAAACACAGATACATTCTGAATAAACAGGAATACTTGAATATAACCAGAAGAGGGGTCTCCTGAAGCTAGATCAGTATTTCGCGTATTGACAACAGCATCGGTTTCCCTGATTGTCTATGTGGTGTGTGTGAGTATGTGTTTCCCAAAAGAATCCTTTAGGGTGGGGTATGCTTTTAAGAATTCTCAGCGATATTCATGGAAACCTTGCGGCTCTGAAGGCTGTTCTTGAGGATCCTTCAGGAGAGAAAGCTGACAGCACGATCTGCCTTGGGGACGTTGTGGGGTATGGATCTCATCCCGCAGAATGCATTAACATTATCAGAAAGATATGCTCTGAGGTGGTTGCAGGGAATCATGATCAGGGTGCGGCCAGGCTGATTGGATTGTCCCATTTCAATACTGACGGACAAAAAGCAATGGAATGGACCCGTGAACAGCTTGATCTGGAGCATATAGATTGGATTAAATCTCTTCCATTGCAAACTTTCTACTACGGGATCAGCCTCAGCCATGCATCGATGAAAGCTCCATCCTCATGGATCTATATTTTGAAAACTTCAACGGCCATAGACGCAGTTCTTGCAGCAGGAGAATATCTGTCCATCTATGGTCATACGCACATACCAATGGAATGGAACAGACATGGGGAGTGTTCGGACAGACCTGCAGGACTATTAAACGATTTTTCCCTGCTTAACTGCGGAAGTGTCGGTCAGCCCCGGGACGGAGACCCGAGAGCGGCTTATCTTTTATTGAATACAGAGGAGAGAACCTTTCGTCATGTCCGGGTGAAATACGATGTACATAGGGCTGCAACTGCAATAAAAGCGGCAGGTCTCCCTGAACATCTAGCCAGGCGCCTTTTATTGGGCAAGTAATTATATTGTGCAGGAAATTTAACAATAATCACATATTCGTAAGTGAAATTGAGGTTTTCCATGAAATTCCTTTTTCCAATTCTACTATCTGCGATTCTTATGGGTTGCGGAGAGGCTTCTGCGGAGACTGAATCAACCCGGGAGGCAAACGAGACCACCGGAGAGACAAGTTCTCTTCTAACCGTCCAGATCATTGGATTTGATTCCATAGCAGGTTTTGCTCGTCTGGTCGTTTTTGACTCGGAAGACGGTTTCCCCAGAGATGCAGAACAGTCCGTATACCGGGCCAGTGAACCGGTGGAATCAGATACTGTTACATTCACCATTGAATCTCTCGGAGAGGGAACCTTTGCCATCACAGTCTACCACGACCAGGACGGGGATGGCCAGCTTGACATGAAGTTTTACGGTCCTCCAAGCGAGAAGGTGGGAACGTCAAACGATGCAAGAGGCAGAATGGGTCCTCCCAGCTTTGAAGACGCAAGTTTTGTGCTGGGAAGTGAACCACTTGAGATGATCATCACATTGTAATGTAACCAGAAATCTCTTCAAGGTAAATCAAAGGAAGGCTGATCCAATGAGAATTTATAAAACCATGCTTATACATTTAACAGCACTATTACTTCTGGCAGTTATTGTTACAGGCTGCGGGGAGACCCCTGCGGTGAATGTGCCTGCAGAGGAAGAAGCAGCGATTCCGGTAGATACAATTACTGCTGTTGATTCTATAGGAATTCTTATGGGTGACAGCTGCTACACTATAGGGGCAATTACTGACTTTACCATGCTTTCCGGTGCTCAGCCTGTAATTATAGACAGGGTGAAGGGTACAGTTTCCCTATTCGACGAGAACGGTGTTTTTGTTAGGAACTACGGCAGACAGGGTGAGGGCCCTGGAGAATTTCAGCATCCCATGTCTGCAATAAAGCTCTCTTCCGGTACAGTTGTGATAATTGACCGTTACGCCAACGTAAATTCATATGACATGTCCGGTGAGTTCCTTGGGAGTTGGAGTTTCAGTGGAATGGGTGGAGCACTACTTGACTGCATTCCCTTCGATGAATCAACAATGATCTGTTATTTCTTTTCCATGCAGAGAGGAGAAGAAGGTTTCAGTATAAATTATTCGCTGAAAAGATATAATGCCATTACCGGAGAAATTGAGGCAGAGTACTTTAACTGGTTTGGAGAACCGAGCGCATCAACAGATTTTACTCCAGCCTATCTTGCTGTGGCCTCTGATGAAGAAGGAACCATGTATCTCAGTAGACTTAATTCTGATATCTGGGCGGTGGAAGTATATGGAGCAGTTCCCGCTCCAGTGGATACAATTGTTCTTTTCTCTGATCGAGAGAGGACCCCTCTGTCCGGGATGGGTATTGTACCCGGCATCATGCCGCTTCAGTATCAAATTCAGGATGGTGACAATATTCAGCAGGCAGCGGTGAATATGCCTGAGGAACAGCCCTTTATCAGTGCACTGGGAGTGGACGGGGAAGGAAACATCTGGTGTCGCAGAGGTGGACTTCCCGGAGACATGTGGGATGTAGTTTCACCGGAAGGAGAACACCTGAG
The DNA here is from genome assembly GCA_029940175.1 of Candidatus Sabulitectum sp. Classification (GTDB taxonomy): domain Bacteria; phylum Fermentibacterota; class Fermentibacteria; order Fermentibacterales; family JCC-6; genus Sabulitectum. The sequence goes on from JAOZRM010000061.1 coordinate 9,738, forward strand.
AGAGGTAATGGCAGTTCTTCCTGATTCAGCATATTACATTGATATGGATGTGACCCCCCATGGAATACTGGCCTTTGATATATTCACGGAAGATTACCACAGGCTCTACATAATGGGTGACTGAAGCACGGCGAGGAGAGAATGATTGTGGAGAAAATTCGTCTGTTTGACAAGGAGATTTCTCTCTTAACTAGAAACAAGGAAAACTATATCTGCATTACAGATATAGCTAGATACAAAGAAAAAGGCCGAACGGATCATATTATTCAGAACTGGATGAGAAACCGAAATACCCTTGAGTTTCTGGGAATTTGGGAGCAGTTGAATAATCCGGATTTTAAATCCCTCGAATTCGAGGGGTTTAGAAACAAATCAGGACTTAACAGCTTTGCGTTAACCCCCAAGCAATGGATAGATCGAACTGGAGCAATTGGTATTTTCTCCAGAGCTGGACGTTATGGTGGAACATTTGCGCATAAAGACATCGCTTTTGAGTTTGCATCTTGGGTATCAGTTGGATTCAAGCTTTATCTTATCAAGGAATTCCAACGGCTCAAAGAACAGGAGAGAGAGCAACTTGGGTGGGATATTAAGAGAAATCTTGCCAGAATCAACTATCGTATTCATACTGATGCTATTAAAGAAGTGTTAATCCCTGAACAGCTTACGAAGAGGCAGTTCGGAAATGTTTATGCCAGTGAGGCTGATGTTCTGAATGTAGCTCTTTTTGAAATGACAGCAAGGGACTGGCGAGAAGATAATACAGGCAAGAATGGAAACATCCGAGACTATGCAAACATATCTCAACTTGTCTGCCTTTCAAATCTTGAGAACCTTAACGCCCTTTTTACAAATGAAGGGATTCCGCAAAAAGATAGGTTGAAGAAACTGAATGCGATTGCAATTCATCAAATGAAACTTCTCACTACAGATAAGAGAGTGACTATTGGATGGAGATGAGTAGAAGGAGAAGATGGCTGTAAAACTGTACGACGGTAAGAACTGCCCGTGTCCTGCAGACTGCGTTCGTCACGGCAAGTGCACAGAATGCATTGATTTCCATCACGGCAGAGGTGACATTACATACTGTGAGCACCTCGCTGGCAGGTTGAGTGATACTCCTGATCAGCCCACCCGTGCAATACCAACAGGTAAGGAGATCAGGCTACTGGATTACGCACCCTGTGCCGGTTGAGCAGGCAAGCTTAAGCCTGCCAGGCTGGCAGGCATATTGAAGCAGCTTCCCATGTACGACTCTCCCGGCCTTCTTGTGGGAATGGAAAATATGGATGATGCAGGAGTCTACAAAATTACCGACAATATCGCCCTTGTACAAACTGTAGATTTCTTTTTCCCGGTGGTGAATGATCCAAGAATGAATGGAATGATTGCAGCGGCCAATTCCCTCTCCGATGTTTGGGCCATGGGTGCTACGGCACACACTGCCATGAATGTACTTGCCTACCCGCCGGGTTTGATAAATGCTGAAGTAATAGGAGAGATGCTCGCCGGTGGAAGCGAGAAGCTTGTGGAGGCCAGAGTCGCTCTTGTTGGTGGCCACACCATGGAGCAGGAGGATATTCTGTATGGTATGAGTGTTACCGGTACGGTCCATCCAGACAGAATAAAGACCAATACCAGCGCAAACCTTCATGATCTCATCATTCTTACAAAACCATTGGGTACGGGTGTTTATGCCAATGGAATGATGAAGGATGGAATCTCTGATTCTCAGTACAGAGAAGTCACTGCATCCATGAGCAGGTTGAATATGTATGCAGCAGACATTCTTAACAGATTCCGTGTAAGTGCCATGACCGATGTTACAGGCTTCGGCCTGCTGGGTCATGCTCTGCCTATTGCAAGAAGCAGTAATCTGACAGTACAAATCGATCAGAACTCTGTACCACTATTCTCTGACATATTCCAGTTGCTGGAGAAATTCACCACCCTTGGTGTCTGTAAAGTAAGTGAATACGTAGAGCCATATCTTAATGTCCAAGCTGGTGTTGCATCAGATAAAGTTAAGCTGTTCTCAGAAGCTGAAACATCCGGGGGCCTTCTGGCATTTATCCATCCTGACGATGCAGATGAAGCTCTTAGAATGCTCCATGACAGTGGAGATGAATCTTCTGCCATTATAGGTTCTGTTCAGAAGCTGAAGAGTGACGGGAGCTATCTGAAGGCGGTTAGATAAGGCGTCAGTAATCAAAATGGGCAATAAGAACTACTGAAGGCGTAGAGACCGTAAATGCGGCATTATCGTAGTTTGGCCCGCCAAAGACGCCACCACGCTCATTGTTTGATATCCAGTAACCTTCTGTTGGTGCTCCCACGAAATTTGTGTTCAGGGATTCACTCATATCCTGGTCATGAATAACGCTCACTGCATATTCACCGTGCAGTACACCGGTGAATTCTATAACAGTCTCACCGTTTTCAATCGAAGAGGTCAGGGTCATTACAGCTTTGCTTTTATCTCCGGGGAAACCATCGCTGGAAGAGAAAAGAAGGGCAGCAATCTGTCCTTCATCGTTGCGCAGATTGCTGATGTAGATCCTTATTGTCGCCAGTTCCTCAGTGGAATCACAGAAGGCTGCAGGTACGATGAGACAGGTAAGCAGTAGTGAGATCATGATTTTCATTTTGTGTTCTCCTGATCGTTAATTTCTCAGTTTAGCCAGCTGTCTGTCCCAGTGTTTGTTGGCTTCTTTGATATACATTTCGCCACTTATCAGAGGTTTTTCCAGTTTCGTGATTGTTTCCGCTGAAATTGAACCACTGGAAACGAATTCCTCTCCGGCCTTGCGGAGGTTCCTCTTGTACTTTGAAATAATTGGTTTCAGAATCAATACCTGATTCTTAAGCAGTTCTCCGGAGTCGCGATAGATCTCTGCAACTACTGTAGAGTGAAAATTTCGTGCCATCCTGCGGAAGTGAAGTTCCAGAACCTGGAAGTGTTCCCGACCTGGCATGCCGGAGTTGGAAATAACCATGATTTCCGGATTATGCTCATACCTTCTCAGGTGCCTCCATCCGCCCTTGTCATCCTGCTCAAAGTGTGGATCTGCAAGGGGTATGAGTCTGTCCATGAAACCCTTCATCATGGCTGTGACACCGTCAACATAGAGAGGGGTTGCCATGATAATAAGATCACTGGCAAGAACTTTTTCAAGAAGTTCGGTCATGTCATCTTTCAACACACATTGTCCCGGTGTGGCGATCCAGCAATTGAAGCAACCCTTGCAGTGACCGATCTTCTTTCCGGAAAGAAAAATCTGTTCAGTACGGGCGCCTGCTTTTTCTGCCCCTTGAAGGAATTCACTAACCATAATGCCGGTGTTACTACGCCTGCCCCTGGGGCTTCCATTAAACGCTGTGATCTTCATGTTTAATCCTTATCGTTTACGGCAGTTTGATTCAATCTATATCTTAACGCCGCTAAGATGCGACACAGCTAAGATAAATAAGTATCTTAACTGTGTCAAGATTGGGAGGACTGAATGACAAAAAAGAAAAATTACCATCATGGTTCATTGAGAACAGCGTTGATAGAGACCGGTCTGGAATTAGTTTCCGAAAAGGGCATTTCAGGTTTTACTCTCAGGGGTGTGGCAAAGCACGCAGGGGTTTCAACAGCGGCTCCGTATCATCACTTCAGGAACAAGTCAGAGCTTCTCGAGGCAATGGCTGCCCAGGGGTGGCACTTGATGGGGGAGGAGTTCAAAGCAGCATCTGCTGCAGAGGATACGCCTGCGGCAAAGCTTATTGCCATTGGTGTAGCTTACATTACCTTTGCTCTTGAAAATACAGCTTACTTCAGGGTTATGTGTAGACCGGATATCTACTGCTCTGAGGAGGGAGTTGACTATTCTGGAGCCGGGCTGGATGTTTTTGAGATGCTCAACGCAGCTGTTGCAAACTGTTTCCCGGAGAAAGACATGAATGATCCTTTCATAAAGAAGAAAGTCTTGAATGCCTGGGTTATGGTTCATGGCTTTGCGACACTCTGGATCGATGGCCCGATAAAGATCACGTATCTTGGAAAACTTAGTGTTGAAGAATTAATGAAAATGTTGTTTGAAGGTTCCGGTCTCATCACACTTTGAGAATCTGAAAGTAGACAGAAATGAATGCTCTCGTTTCAACGGCAAGGTGAATTCTGTTGAAATCTGTCCGGTGGGATTAATGACAAGAGCCCCGGTGGCAGAACCGGGGCTCATAGAAAAGCTCTAACGGATGATCATGAATTTCAAAGAGTCGCCCGGTTCTCCGGACAGTCTGGCAAAGTAAACACCATTTGAAGTGTCATCGCCAGGAGTCCAGTTAATCAAATCGTTTCCACTGCTGATCTCAGCAACCTGCTTTCCTGAAATGTCATAAACAACAACTGTTGAGTTTGTTGAACCGGTTACAACAAAAACTGCAGTGTCTCTCACGGGGTTACCGGTAATTCCCAGGGAAACATGCTCAGGGGCTGTTGTGATTCCTCCGGTCTGTGCCCCTCTGTATACTCCTGTATTCCTTGCATCAACACCACGCATTGGCCAGTCGCAGTTATCAGGTGAAACTTCACCATCAGTATCCCAGGCGTAAACGAACCCGTCCCATGTTGCTGCTACCAGTTCGTAATATCCGTCTCCATCAATATCTCCTGCTCCTACCCCGGATATTGAACCCGCACTCATCATTTTCGGGTAATCAGGAATTACAGAGCCATCTCCTGACAGGGCAAAGAGTTCACCTCCATTTGTAACAAAGCAGATATCCTGAGTCCCGTCGTTATCTACATCAACAACGGTTGGAAAGCCTTCAGGCCAGTTGGTTTGAGCTACCGGCCATCCTGCGAGAGGCGATCCGGTTGAAATATCCAGAACATGAATACGGTATCCAGAACCAAGATGGTTGTCTGTTGCTATCAGCTCCGGGTATGCATCTCCATTTACATCTCCCAGGCCTAGATAGAAAAGCTGACTTTGCGTTGCAATTGTAATAGGAAATCCGGTAACAACTGTGCCATCATGATTATAGGCTGAAGCATAAGATGTTGAGCTTGCATAATGCCCGAGAATGACCTCAAGATCACCGTCGGAATCAAGATCTGCAGCCATTGGCGGTCCGAACATCAGATAACCGCTTCCAGGGGAAAACAAGCCAACCGGATAACCGGACTGTGCTGCCCCGGTTGAAGTGAACAGGTGCAGCCTGAACTCACCGCCCAGGAGAGTGACAGCAAAAAATTCATCTGTTCCATTACCATCAGCATCACCGAAAAAGAGGTTGAGTACATCCTCATCCGGATCAAGATCGGTGGTAAATT
>JAOZRM010000397.1 GCA_029940175.1 Candidatus Sabulitectum sp.
TCGGGCGTGCCAGGCTATTTAATCAGGACAATAGACTCGGATACAGACCCTAATTCAGAATTATATCGCACAAAGTAGCATCCCAAGGAAAGCTCTTCCGGAACAGACCACTCTACACTATTACTCCCTGCCGGGAGCAACCCATCAACAACGGTTGAAATCAACCTTCCAGAGAGATCATAAATGCGAACAGATGCGTTGCCTGCTTCAGGTAGAGTTAAGCTTACAGATAGCTGCGAACTGAACGGATTGGGTGAAACCACCAGAGAGACGGCAGAGGCAGGATCAGGAGAGGTAATTCCAGTCTCCGGAGCATATCTGACCAGGTAGCCTTCATAACCGGGGCCAACCCAGACGCCTCCGGTTATGTAACCACCCTCAGGTAGTTGAACAACCGAATAGAAGTAGTCGTCATGGCTTACAATATTATTGATGTTCCAGAGTTCATTACCCTCAGAGTCAAAGCGAACCAGCCAGCCTTCCCTGTAGTCCACTGTGTTTTCACCCGGGTAAGGTTCAAGAAATGCTTCCCCTCCGGTAAATTCCTCATCATCCGGCTCATATTCAAAGTATCCGTCCCAACCGGAAAAAATGTATCCACCGTCAGTGGTTGGTCTTATGCAAAAACCCTCATGCTGATCATTTGGTGAAACATAGATGTCGTGCCACCAAAGGGTTTCACCATAAGAATCAGTATGCAAGATGACACAATTCACATCTGTTACAAAAGTGTAACCACCATCAGCGGCCAGGCAAAAATCTGCCGGGAAGTTATAGTATAATTCACTGTAGTCTGTACCTCGCAGGTAGTTACCGTCCAGATCATAGAAAAGAAGGTGGGGGCCATAAGTAGGAAGGGAATCTGTCAAGCCATGTGCAAGAACACACAGTTCATTATTGTTTAGGATTACAGACTTACCCCAATCGGGGGAGTTCGCAACAGTTGAACCCCACTCTCTTGTCCAAAGAGTATCTCCATATGCATCTGTTCTAAGCAGCCAAGCCTGACCGGCATTTATTGTTCCAGTTCCATTAACTCTCCCACAGACAGCAAAGCCACCATCTGGAAGGCAGGTGATCCCGTAGCCTTCTTCCTTGGTGTCCGGGTAGTCATAAACCCTGGTCCACTCGATTGTACCCTCTTGAGATA
>JAOZRM010000239.1:0-2209 GCA_029940175.1 Candidatus Sabulitectum sp.
AGCTGAGTTCCTTTATTGATCCGGTACGGTTATGTGTTGAAAAGAAGCTCCCGCCATTAGATGGCGGGAGCTACAAAGAAAAGTATCAGCTCCACGAGAGCCTGAGTTTCATACAGTTTTTATAACAACTGTGAGTTGGTTGTTGGCTTGGGTACTTTCACTACAAGCACTTTTAGAACTGCATTGCTCTCATTGTACCAGCAGTGAGGGATGTCTTTTGGACTGTCGATGACAGTATCAGCAGAGACTGTCTCTTTCTCGTCGCCTACCTCAACAACACCGGTGCCTTCAAGTACATAAAAGAATACATCAACCGGTGTGATATGGCGAATAAGTTTTTCTCCTGGATTCATCGTGATAATACTGGAGAGGGCATGCTCACTTTCATAAACTCTTCTAACATCAACGCCATGGGGATTTTTTGCTGGAATCTGTTCTGATATCTTTCTGATTTCCACGTCATCACCATCCTTTTCCTTGTCTTTTTTCATTTTCAGAGAAAGAACTATTAGATCTTCGTCAATAGAGAGATTTCTCCAGCTTCGTCTTACTGTAGAACTGCATGCAATAATGTTATCTGTTCTGAGCTGGTGGGAAGAACTGTTAACCGTGAGCACTCCCGCGCCCTGCAGCAAAAGAAAACACACATCAAAAGGCATACTGTGTAGAGGAATGAATCCACTTGGAGGAAGAGTGAAATGAACTATCCCGAAGGAATCAGAATCGGTGAAAGACTTTGCTCTCAAGTTTTCAGCACCGGGGAAAACAGGGGCATCTGCAAGTTTTAGCACTTTCACTCTACGGTTTCCTTATAGACTTTCAGACCTTCCTTCAGTATGCAAAGAGATTTCCTCATTTTTTCTTCTGAGAGAACAAAAGCAATTCTGATCTGATCCAGTCCCAGTCCCGGCGTGGCATAAAACCCAGCTGCTGGAGCAACCATGGTTGTTTCCCCGTCAAGCTGGAAGTCAGTCAGCATCCAGGATGCAAACTTGTCAGCATTCTTTACAGGCAGCTTGATTGTAGCGTAAAAAGCACCTTCAGGTTTCAGGAAGAAAACTCCTTCCACGTCAGAAAGTTCCTCCATAAGCAGATCTCTTCTGCTCTGATATGTTGCAAGAACATCCTTGTAGTAGTTATCTGCAAGGTTGTGGTAGATCCAGGCGGCACCGTACTGAGCCATAGTGGGAGGGCAGAGCCTCGCCTGCCCCAGTTTTAGTGCGGCAGCCATTACCGACTTGTTTCTACTGATCATGTTACCAAGTCTGGCACCGCATGAACTGAATCTCTTACTGATTGAATCCATCACCACAACTCTGTCCTCGATCTCAGGAAGTTCCAGTGTGGAGAGGTGAGATCCTCCGTCAAAGATAAAATCACGGTAGACTTCATCTGAGAGCAGGAAAAGATCGTGCTTCTGCACAATAGAAGACAGGGTTTGAAGTTCTCCCGGGGAGAACACTGTTCCAGTGGGATTATTCGGGCTGCATATAAGAATTGCTTTAGTCTTGTCGGTGATCTTCGATTCAATCTCAACAGCTTCGGGAAGATGGAACCCATTCTCTACGCTACTGGTTACTGGAACAAGTTTAACACCTGCCATTGTAGCGAACCCGTTGTAATTTGTATAAAAAGGCTCGAAACAAATAACTTCGTCTCCGTGATCACAAGTTGTCATGAAAGCGAAAAAGACAGCTTCAGAACCTCCTGTTGTGATTATGATCTCATCTGCATCAATGGGAATATCTGATCGGGAGTAATAAGTGGAGATAGCTTCCCGGAGAACAGGAAGCCCCTGACTGGGACCATAGGCAAGAACCTCAGGAAGACTGTCTTTCAAGGCGCTCCAGTAACCATCCGGTGTGGGAATATCCGGTTGTCCAATGTTAAGATGGTATACAGTGGTACCCTGGGCCTTAGCGGCATTTGCAAGTGGTACAAGTTTCCTTATCGGGGAAGCCTGCATACCTGCACATCTTTTGCTGATTGCAGTCATCTTTTACCTTTCTATTAATCAATTGATTACAAAGCCATTTTCACACAGGGAATTATACTTGAGTTCACCGGATGCGAAAACAGGTGACTATATCTATATTCCATACCATAATGAATGGAGATTCAGAATGATTGTCAGAATAGCAGAGTTACCTATTGCCGGGGATTGGGATTACTGTATCCAGCAGGCTATTCTCACTGCAGAACTCTCTCT
>JAOZRM010000239.1:2219-4066 GCA_029940175.1 Candidatus Sabulitectum sp.
CAGATGTTATGGTTCTTCCAGAGTTATTTTCCATAGGATTTGATCTTGTTCGAGTGCATGCACTCTCAATTAAAAGAGAAGACCTCGAGGAGCATCCTCTGGCCAAAGCTGCCTCAAGGCTGGAAATTTCCATAGTCGGAGGAACATTTCCTGTTCAAACCACCAGAGGAATCATCAATATGCTGCCGGTATGGAACAGCAACGGCAAACTGATTCATACTACAGAAAAGGCTCATCTTTTTAAGAACATGGGCGAGGATTCAGTGTTCACAAAGGGTTTTCCCTCAGGAGTGTTCAATATTCAGGGAGTAGAGGCTGGAGCTTCCGTTTGCTATGACCTGCGATTTCCAGAACTGTTCAAAAGGCATGCCCTTAAGGGTGCGAAGCTCATCTTTCTTCCAGCTCAGTGGCCAGAGCAGAGAATTGAGCTCTTTCGAAGCTTTCTCAGAGCCAGAGCTGGTGAGTCACAGGTTTTCTTTGCCGGCTGCAATCTTGGCGGTGATCACCTTGGAGAAAGATTCAGAGGAGGCGGAGGCATTGCTTCTCCCGACGGGACATTAATGGCCTGGAATCAGGTAGATCAGTATACAAGAGATTTTGATGTCAATATGAGTGTGGTGGACAGAGTAAGAGAGAACATATCATGTCTTAAGGATAGAAGACCTGAAATATATGGAGTTGAAGAATGACAGAAAAAAGAGTTGATCTGTTCAAGGCATCTATAGGTATTGTTACCGTTCTTACTATTGCGGTGATAATGAAATTGGGGGCATCAATCTTTGTAAAGATTGCGATTGCAGGTTTCTTTGCTCTTCTTATATCTCCCATGGTGAAAAGAACAACAGCATGGGTAGATAACCTTCTTCGACGAATGTTCAAGAAGTATCGCAGAAGAAGCAGTAAAAGTCAGTCAGGTCTTGCTGATGTTATTGGTACAGCTCTGGTGCTTGTGATGGCACTTGCCATTATCACTGTGTTTTTCTTTCTTATCTACGGAACAATGAGCATGATGGTGGGCAGAAAAGACGATATGATCAGTAATGTCGTAACTCCTGTTGTAGATTTTGTTGAGACAGCTCAGAGTGACTGGATTCCCGGTGTATACAGTCGCCTGGGAATGCACCCCATTCAACCTGTTCCCGCTCTGAGTGATTCTCTTGGGACTTCTGGCAAGGCAACAAGTATGGATGATTCATCATTTTCCCTTAGATCTCTTGCACCAACAGCAGCAGGGTTTGTGGGGTCTGTCTCAAGCGGTCTTTTTAATTCAGTAATAATTATCATGCTTACAGTTTTTATGGTTAATGGAAGAAGAGTTTTCTCGCAGAAGATCAAAAAAATGGATACTGGAATTCATGCGCGCTATCAGGAGATGATAGGAGGAGTTGAGAGAATACCCAGAAGGTATCTTCTTGCTAAACTCGTTACCAGTGGATTGACTGGTTTGCTTATAGGTGTTGCTCTGATTGTGATGGGATTCCAGCTGGAAGAGGCCATCATATGGGGGACAACGGCGATGGTTTTCAACTTCATACCATTCTTCGGTTCTCTTGTTGCAGGAGTGATGATAGCTCTTTACGCAATGTCTGTTCAGGGAATTCAACATGGTTTCATCGCTGCAGGGGTAGTTCTTCTTGTTAACAACCTTGTCTCCAATGTGATTGAGCCTAATTATTTCGGAGACGTACTTCCAATCGGCAAGGTTACAATCCTTCTTTGTGTCATCATCTGGGGTTACATCTGGGGGCTTCTTGGCGTTTTTCTTGCAGTTCCCCTTACAATTATCATTAAAGTTTTGTTAGAGCACTCAATAGGAAGAAATTCCCTCGTAGTTTTCATGGAGGTTT
>JAOZRM010000398.1 GCA_029940175.1 Candidatus Sabulitectum sp.
CTGTGTTGAATTAAGCGAAGCTTCTCTTTGTATTTTCTATTAATGGCGTGTGATGGGTGTTCTTCCCTGGAATTGGTCAAAAAGGACTGAACCTGTCATGAATTGAATTACAGAATCTGGATTCAGACCAGTTTCTTCCGGTAAGACAGTATTGATAGTTGCATGCGTAGAAATTCGGATTTCGAAGGATAAACCCGTCCGTGGCCGCTTCATGAAGGCAATTGGCAGCATATTCCGAGCAGGAAAAGTAGATTGTTTTCTCACGGAGGCCCCCGCTGAGGCTGCAAGATTCGAACAAGTACCAGCTCTTCTCCGCAATGAGGGCAGAAATGTTTTTCTGGTTCTGGAACAGGTATAATGACCTCTGGCAGTTTCAACTGTTTTTTGATTGATTTCAGCTTTTCTCTACACCTCTGATGCAGGAATCCATAGTATCTCACCTTGCAAAATCCTTTGGGTAATACATGCTGGAGAAAACGAGCCATGAATGCGAGGACTGGCAGCTTCATTGTCTTCCATTCATTGGTATCCACCGGTTGGTACTTGAATGTCACCTCATCATCAATCAGAGAAAGAATGCGGTTGTTCGTGATTGCCACACGGTAGATGTAGCGTGACAGATACTTGACTACTTCAGGTCCCTTGCCGACACGCTTGCAGTTTACAGCCCAGCTTTTCCTCCAGACTGCTTTGGGTACAGCATCATATAGCCCGAGAGCTTTCATCCCGTCTCTGAACTTTGCACGAAAGATTGGTGAGATTGCCTTGGCTGGCAGGAAGAATTTCTGCTTATACGGTGTGTAGATCCATTTGCCGTTCTTATCAATTCCACCGCCTGGAACCACATAGTGAATATGGGGGTGGTTCGACATGTTCCGCCCCCATGTATGAAGAACACCAACCATACCAGGCAGTGCCCCGAGGAAACGTGGATCTGCAGCAAGTTTAATGATTGCTGCAGATGAAGCTTTGAACAAAAGACTGTAGCATTTTTTCTGATTACTTCTGATGATCCTGTTCAGCTCATGAGGCAGGGTAAAACCAATCAGAAAGCATGGGACTGCGGGAATGCGATTAACCTGTTTTGCTACCCATTTTGTAGTATCATCATTCCCGCATTTCGGACAGTGCCGGTTGCCGCAGGAAT
>JAOZRM010000062.1 GCA_029940175.1 Candidatus Sabulitectum sp.
TTAACGGACGGTGGGCCCGAAAAAGGGGACTCTCCAGGATAAAAGGGCACAGTGCTGCAGAAAGATCCATACATGACGCCGTTGAGGTCTGCGGAGAACTGGGTGTTGAGTATCTTACTCTTTACGCATTCTCCACGGAAAACTGGGCACGACCTAAAGCAGAGGTCAGCTTCATAATGAAGCTCCTGAGCCGGTTCATAAAAGGTAACATTGATGACCTGGACAACAAGAATGTGAAGCTTCGTACCACAGGAAGACTGGAAGATATTCCTGACGGTCCTCGAAGAGACCTTGAGCTCGCCATGAAAAGAACATCGGGGAACACAGGGCTTAATCTCATTCTTGCTTTAAGCTATGGCGGCAGGGCTGAGATAAGAGATGCTGTTGCTGAAATTGCTGATCAAATATCTTCCGGGGATCTTGCCTCCTCTGAGATCACCGAAGAGTTGATCTCACAACACATGTATAACAGTGATGTTCCTGATCCCGATGTAGTGATCAGAACCAGCGGAGAACAGCGTCTTTCCAACTTTCTTTTATGGGAATCCGCATACAGCGAATTTGTGTTCACTCCTGTTCTCTGGCCGGATTTTCATGCGGAGCAATTGCATAATGCTCTTGAGGAGTACAGATCCCGAAAAAGAAGATTCGGGGGGCTGAAGTAGCGGATGACTTTTCCTAAACTATCAGGTCGCTTGTTGATTGCTCTTCCGGGTATAGCGATTTTTCTCATTGTTCTTTTTAAACTACCAGTGATCTGGGGTCTTTTCCTCTTCTCCGTGCTTGCTCTGCTTGCAGGTTTTGAATCTGCCGAGATGTGTACGCCAAAGGGGTTAAACAGTATTTCCAGGATTTTGATAGCATTTTTCTGCGGTGTAAGCAGCTATTTTATAGCAGTTGAACATGTTCTGCAGATACCGGCATTAATATTGCCTGGTGCGGCCGTTGCCATAACCGTGCTCTACAGCTCTGGTCCGGATAACTCCAGGCGCCGAATGGCCGGAACCGCCGGACTGGCTTCTCTGTATGCAATGGGGTTTGGCATTATGGGAAGACTTTTTATCAGCCTGGGCCCCTGGGTTGTACTGGTTGTTCTCGCAATCTGCTGGGTAGGGGACAGTGCTGCATATTTTGTTGGAGTATCAATGGGGAAGCATAAACTTATGCCCAGGGTCAGCCCAAAAAAATCCTGGGAAGGTTTCTTTGGCGGGCTGGTTGGATCAGTGATTGGTTCCCTTGGTGTTGGCTATTTTACGGATATTACAGTGATTCCTCTGCTTGTTCTTGGCTTTACAGGTGGAATCGCCGGTGTTTATGGAGACCTTTTTGAATCTGCTTTGAAGAGAGATGCAGGTATCAAGGATTCCAGCAATATCCTCCTTGGGCACGGTGGAATACTTGACAGATTTGACAGCGCCGTGGTTGTGGCACCTGTAGCCCTGGTTATTCTACACCTTTTCGGAATCATTACCTGATGAGCAGGCGGGTTGCTGTTCTTGGCTCCACGGGTTCTATCGGTGGTCAGGCTCTTGAGGTGATTGAAAAAAGCCCGGAGCTTACACTCCATTCAATCGTATGCGGTTCTTCTGTTGGAAAACTCAATGAACAAAGAGATAAGTACTCTCCTTCATATGCTGCATGTACCGATTCAGGTGACGAAGATGACATTCTCACAAGGGCACTGGATGGAGCAGATATTGTATTGAATGCCATTGTTGGAAGTGCCGGACTAAAGGCAAGTCTGTTTGCTCAGGAATTGCACATTCCTCTTGCTCTGGCCAACAAGGAAAGCCTGGTTGTGGGAAGTGAGTTGTTGAAAGAGCACCTATCATCAGGTCTGGTAATTCCAGTTGACAGCGAGCACAGTACGATCTTCCGCTGTTTGCAGGGAGAGGCTAGAAAAGCAAGAAGAATTACTCTTACCGCTTCAGGAGGATCTCTCCGGGACACACCAATGAACCTTGTTTACAATGCTCCCCCCAGAATGGTTCTAGCCCATCCAACCTGGGAGATGGGTGGAAGAATTACCGTGGACTCCGCCAGCATGGTGAACAAAGCATTTGAGGTGCTTGAGGCCAGAGCACTTTTTCCCGGTATTCCTGTGGACGTTGTTATTCACAGAAGCAGCGTTGTTCATTCTCTTATTGAGTCAGCTGATGGAGCCTGGAAAGCTCTGATAGGTCTTCCGGATATGAAGGTTCCCATTGCCTGGGCACTTCTTTACCCGGATATTCCAACCTATGCTGTAGCAGAAGAGAACCCGCTGGACTGGGGAGATCTTTCCTTCCAGCCCATGGAAAAGAAGCGATATCCTGCGTTTTACTCTGTTCTTGCCGCAGGTGATCTTGGTGGTACTGCCACGGCCGCTGCAAACGCAGCTGATGAGGTGGCAATTGAAGCATTTTTGAAGCATAAATTGCCATTCGGGGCAATCGCCACCGTAATTGATGAGGTTGTTCGCTCTACAGAAATCGAATCTGTTGAAGATTTTGCTCATATTCTTCATGTGGATTCCAAAGCACGAAAGAATGCCCGAAAGGCGGTTAATCGTATATGCTCTCAGTAGTAGCGGTTTTAGTTGGACTTGGAATGATAGTTTTTTTTCACGAGCTTGGTCATTTCTGGGTATCAAAGGCTGTCGGGCTTCCCGTTGAAAGATTCAGTATTGGTTTCCCGCCATTTATTTTCAGGAAAAAGGCTGGGGAGACTGAATACTGCATCGGTTCTATTCCCCTTGGTGGATATGTAAAAGTGGATCTTGGTGTTGGAACAGAGGCCGTATCTCCCATTGCCTGGTGGAAGAGGGTTATGGTTGTTCTTGCCGGTCCTGCCATGAATCTTGTTCTTGCGGCTGTTCTGATGTTCGTGGTGCTTGGCATAGTGGGAACTGAAGTGCCGGTGATCAATCCGGTTGTGGGCACAATACACATGACCGGCCTTGAAACAGGAGACCTTGTTCTTGAGGTTTCAGGTCAGCGTGTGGATAACTACACTGATTTGCATCAGCTTGTTGAACAACAGGGCAGTGGAGATTTTCTTGTGCAGCGTGGTACTGAAACACTCACAGTTAACTTTGATCTTCCCCCGGACAGTATTCCCGGTTTTGTGCCACTGCTGCCAACCATTGTAGAATCTTCCGTGGGAATGCCTGCCTATGAGGCTGGTATTCGATCCGGAGACAGCATTATTTCTGTTAACACAGTGCCTGTTATTGATTTTTCTGAACTTCAGAGGGAAGTGTCTCAATTCGATGGTCAATTTCTCGAACTTGTGTTCGTAAGGAATGGATCTCTTGATACTGCCTGGGTCGAGCCTATGAATTATGAAGGAAGAAGTATTGTGGGGGTGACTTCTCTGGGGAAAACCAGAACCATCAAACTTCCAATTGGCAGAGCATTAACAGTGAGTGCACAAGCAGCACTGGATGGTGCAGGTACCTTCTTTACAAGTCTTCTCCAGATGATCGCTAAACCTGCAGATCTTATCAAGATGTCCGGTGGTCCTGTTTTCGTGGCGGAGACGCTAGGACAGCAGGCTGCATTCGGCCTCTCAAGATTTCTTGAGACTATCGCTTACTTTTCTCTAGCCATCATGGGTTTCAATCTGCTTCCACTGCCGATTCTGGATGGAGGGCAATTCCTCTTTATTCTCTACGAGGGAATCCGTGGGAAACCGGCTTCACCCAAAGTAATACAGGTTGCGCAGCACATCGGTATTATGCTTCTGCTTCTTCTTTTCGCCACAGTGATCTTCAAGGATATTTCAAGAGTGGTGACACGGGTCAGATAGCAGTTGTGGCATTGTCTGCAAGTTTGAAATGATTTACTGAATCATATGAGGGTGCTTATAGCAATTCTGCCTGTATGGCTTCCTGCTGTGCCTGCAATTCAAGCTGATCAAATTTCATTGCAGAGTCTGCAGCTGCCCTGAAAAATGTTGGCCAGACTTCAGTGTGTGCCATCGACATCAGTTCAAGTTCCTGAATAAAGTCCTCATTTGGAGCTTCTGACCAGTTTGAATCGGCTGGTAGATAGGACAGATTCCGCGCAAGCATTCCAGCCCCGGTTGAGATTTTGCTCAACTGCTGCGGTGTTAGTTCTGTGGTTGAATTCTCACCGCAGGCCAACATTAGAACGATTGGAATAAGTAAAATTGCTGTTTTCTTCATGCTTGTAATATGCAAACTAACTCAGAACGGGCACATTCCCGGCTTTCGATGCTATAATACATAGATTGAGAGGTGGTTTCTGCTGAAGGGAGAATCTTGAGGCTTTTTATTTTGCTACCGCTTTTGCTTTCTATATCGGTGTTTGCAACTGAGTACGGGCGTACAAAAATAACGGGAACTGATGACGACTGGTGGGTTATCCACTCCACTCATTTTGATGTTTATTACGAAACTGGTACTGAGAGTGTTGCAGAAAGCACTGTTGTTATTGCTGAGAGAGAGATCCGTCTTCTTGGAGACACTTTTGACTATCTGCCTTCAGATCCCATTCCAGTGATTGTTTACCGTTCGCCTGCAAGGTTCAGGCAGACCACTCTGATGTCCGGTGACATGGGAGAGGGAGTTGGTGGATTTACCGAGTTTTACAAAGGCAGGATCGCCATCCCCTATTCTGGAATATGGAGTGCTTACAGGCATGTTCTCGCTCATGAGCTGAACCATGCATATGTGTTTGACATGATGTACAGAAGAGAATTGACAGACATTATGAGAAGCAGAGCACCTCTATGGGTTATGGAGGGGCTTGCCGAGTACACGTCTCTGGGCTGGGATACTGCTAGTGAGATTGAATTCCGGGATATGGTTATTAACAACATGATCGTTACTGTCGGTGAGCTGAATTACAGAAGAGATTACCTTGTCTACAGGGAAGGACAGGCAATCTATCACTTTATGAATCAGCGATACGGGCAGGAGAGATATCATGATTTTGTAAGGCATATGAAGAACCGGGATGGTGTGGAAGGCGCTATTGAAGCTGTATTCAGTATGACGGTTAATCAATTCAGTGAGAAATTCATTGAGTGGGCCAGGGAAACCTATTGGGCGGATGTGTCAGATGGAGAAAGCGCCACAGATATAGGCACACCCATTATGCAGGGAGAGGGCCGAAGGGCTTCTCGAGTTGTTCTTGCAGGCTCAGTTATTTCTCCGGATGGTTCTAAGGTTGCCGGATGTGAGTATCATCATGCCAGGTTCTCAGGAGTTGTTCGTTCTGCTGTGAATGGTGAAGAGCTGTTCAGGCCGGTAAGTGGCGGTGGGGTTTTTGAAGAAGCAGTTTCACCTATGTACCGCACAATGGTTTTTTCTCCAGGCTCAGATTCAGTAGCAGTTGCTTTCCATCAGGTATCAAGCGACGGCATCAAGATAGCAGCCATCGGTGAGGATCCGGTAACTCTTCCATTTGACTTCGAGATGATTCGTGATCCGGTATGGAACCCAGCAGGAGGTCAGATCGCTTTCAGCGCTCTTCAGGACGGTACTCTTGATATCTGGTTGTATGACATTGGTACTGAAAATGTCTCCAGAGTCAGCAATAATGACCAGGGGGAGTTTGACCTCTGGTGGGGGCAGAGCGGTATCTGGTGTGTTTCAGAGAATCCTGAAGCAGGAGAGAGAAATATCCAGTGCTGGCAGTGGACCATGGAAGTTATGCATACCTGCCAGGAAGATCTTTCTTCTCCTGTGGAAACTCCTCAGGGCGTGATCTTCATCTCATCAGAGCATGGAGATCCTAATTTTTACCTTCTGCAGGGAGATTCCTTACCGATCCTCCGCCTTACTGATCTGTATACAACACCGGAATCACCTTCCTGGGCTGACTCATCCGGCATTGCTTTGTTCCAGTCTACAGACTGGTCCGGCTCGGGATTGTTTGTTGCTCGAGATCTAAGCACAAGAAGAATTGAAACTCCTCACTCAGTTCACGACTGTGGAGACAGGGAGACTCCTGAGAATGCTTTTCAGTATGAAACAGGTGGTTGGAGAATCTCTCCATACAAACCGGAGTTCTCTCTGGATCAGGTATCCGCTAATGCGGGTTTTGATTCCTATTCAGGACTCACAGGAAACACCTACTTCCTGTTCAGTGATATACTTGCTCGACATCAGATGGGTATTCTTGCCAATTTCAGCGGTCAGATCAATGATATAGATCTTGCCGTAATGTACAGTAACATGCAATACCGATACCAGATGGGCGGGGCAGTATATCGTTTTGTGTCAAGGTATGTTTTTGAAGATTCCACAGGTTACAGAGACTATGTGCGAGACATAAATCTGGGAGGAGGGCTGGAGATTGACTATCCATTCACAAAAGCCCTCAGAGCAGGTGTTGCTACCGGCTACAGAAGAGTATCAAGAGAAGGGCTCTGGTCAAACGATATGCTCTTCCGGGAGAACATCTTTTCTCTGCGGACCAATCTTGTTTACGACAACGCTCTCTGGGGAGCTGTAGGCCCAAGGGTTGGAAACAGGATGAGCATAGACTTTGACTATGCCCCCGGATTCTGGGACAACGCGGAATACTTTACTGCTATGCTTGATCTCAGGAAATACACCTGGTTGTCTTCTGAAGTCACTCTTGCCACCAGACTTGCCGGAGGCATCAGTTTTGGAGAGAACAAGCCGAGATTCTTCCTGGGGGGATCCCTTCCGCACCGCAGAAGCACTGGAGATGTTGAAGGTGTTGGGGATGTTTATCAGTTCTATACCAGTTATGCAGATCTTCTTAGAGGTTGGGACTATGTCTCATTGGACGGCACAAGATACGGGGTGGGTTCTATTGAGCTCCGGTTTCCTGTTTTAAACTATCTGAGTCTTGCTGCTCCCATACCCATGACTTTTACCCGGGGAAGAGGTGTTATTTTCACCGATCTGGGATTCGTTTCTGATGATTTGAGTACATTCAAAGGGGCAAGAGGCAATGGAGGATTCAGATTGGAAGATCTCAAAATGTCCTTTGGAACAGGTTTCCGTTTGAATGTTGGTTTTTTTGTGCTGAGTACAGACATAGCCTGGCGGACAGATCTGGCCAGTGTAAGTCAGAAACCTGAGTATTACTTCACAATGTCCACTGAATTTTGATGAGGAGGTAGTTTGCGCTTATGAGATTGGTTCTTTTAGTATTGGCATTTATTGCCGTAGCGGCTTTTGCCTGGCAGTGTCCCGCTTGTGGCGAGGAGAATGAGGGATCCTTTTGTGTTGATTGTCACCTTCCCCAGCCACCGGATGGTATGGTGTATGTTCCTGCCACTACTGTGGAAGTAGACGGAGTCATGGTAGAGGTCTCCCCTTTCTTTCTCGACGGGCAACCAGTCACCTATAGAGACTTTGTGCCCTGGCTTAACGGATCTGGTTTTGGTGTTGAAGAGTTAGGTATCATCATTACCGGTGGCGGTGACGAAACAATGCAATTTCTTGCTTTCACTCCATTCATTGGAGCAGATGGTGGAGGAATAACGGTTCCCTCGCAGTGTCTGGAGAACCCCGCTGCATCAATCACCTGGAGCGGAGCTCAATCATATCTCTCAGAGCAGGGCAAGCGTTTGCCTACTCTTGCTGAGATGGAAGCAGCAGCTTCACATGGGTTGATTGATACCTGGGATTCCTATGAAGCCATGCAGGTTTTCGCAGAGCAGATGCGTTCTTACATGGGAGATATGCTTGGTATTCTCAATGCACAGGCAATGTTTGCCGGATACAGTTCCGCCAATGAACGAATAATGTGGGAGCTTACCGGTACAGCTTTCGGAGGGGATCCACTGTCAACAGCCATTTCAATCGATATAGAGTACATAACCCTTTTCAAGGCCCTCAGTGTCCCTCTGATTTCATCAACGGGCAGAGATATGGGCTATTTTAACGTGATATTCAGAGGAGCCATTGAGGTTCCGTAATCAACTCTGAAAGGAGTCAAGAAATGAAAGTATTTGTCATTTCCGTTGTGTTTGTCCTTCTTGTTGTCACAGCATGTGGAAGCAGAGAAGTTACAAGAACAGATACCGATACAGTTACTGATCTCAGCGGTTACTGGAATGATACTGACGCTCGTATCGTCGCGGATTCTATAGTTGACCAGTGTCTTACCGGGCGTTGGTTTGATACACGTACCGGCAGAGGAGACGGCAGAGTAGCAGATATTCCTGTTATCGTTGTCGGCGGTGTTCGCAACCAGAGTACTGAGCACATAAATGTTGATGTATTCATGTCTGAGATCGAGCGATCTCTTTTGAATTCCGGACGATTCCAGATCGCTGCCGGAGGCCGTGAACGTGACGAGGTTCGTGGTGAAAGACGTGACCAGACAATCTTTGCATCTCCTGCTACCGCTGCTGAATTCGGCCGTGAGGTCGGGGCAGATTATGTGATGACTGGAACAGTGAACTCAATTGAGGATCAGGAAGATGGCACAAGAGCTATTTTTTATCAGGTAAATCTCGAACTGATCGATGTTGAAACTGCACTTAAGGTTTGGATGGGATCTACCGAGATCAAAAAAGTCATAGAGTGGTAACATGAAGAGCATCCTTGTTCTTACAGGATTTCTTCTAGTCATGTCCTGTGCTGTGGCTTACACAAATACCATGGCACCTGTGATAAAGGACATGGATCGAGGACATAACTCAGAAGCTATCGCCAGACTGAGAGATGTATTTCCTGACAGTACAGGCAGAGATCGTCTTTTATACCTTATGGAGCTTGGGAACCTTGCCAGATACGCAGGTAATCAGAGTATTGCCCAGACAGTTCTCCTTCGTGCAGACAGACTCAGTGATAATCTCAGAGGAACTGATATTGGTCAACAGGCTCAATCCATGGTGACCAGCGACCTGGCTCTGGATTTTCGTGGAGCAGATTACGAGAAAGTCTTCATCAATTACTGTCTGGCTTCCAGCTATGCAGCATCTGGAAATCTTGAGGATGCGGTTGTTGAAGCCCGGCGGGTGAATGAGAAGTTGAAGGAGATCAACACCCACTACGAGAATAATCCGAACAGATACACCGATGATGCTTTTGTAAGGTACTTCATGGGAGTTTTGTACGAAATGGATGGCGACTACGATGATGCTCTTATAAGTTACAGGCTTGCACTTGCCACCTACGACTCTACCTATGTTGACCAGTATGATCTACCCGCTCCCCATCAGCTCAAATCAGATGCCATGCGTCTGGCCAACTACAATGGATTTGAGAGTCTTCTTTCTACCTTTGAGAATCAGTGGCCCGGCATGAACTGGCAGGGATCAGGACCCACATCTGACATGGGTGAGATAGTAGCAGTGATCGAACTTGGGAATATTTCAGCAAGAAGAGCCTCGGATTTTACTGTGTACTATGATGACAGACTCTACAGCCTGGCACTTCCGGTAATCCCCGATTTTCCAAGGCGACGGGTAACCGGCTCGATCTCAGCTGGAGGAAGATCTTCCAGCATGTTCCTTGTTCAGGATTTGAACGGGATCGCCAGAAAGAATCTTGAAGATGAAGCAGGCAGAAATGTTGTGCGAGCAGCAGCAAGACTTGCTGTTAAGGCTGGAGTGGCTGAGCTGGGTGAGAACATCACCGATAATCTCACCGATAATGAAGGAGTTTCGTCCGGGGTAGGACTGATCCTGAGTATTATCGGAGCAGCCACCGAGCAGGCTGATCTCAGGGCGTGGCTTACACTGCCTGCACAGATACAGATGGCTCGGCTTCAGGTACCTCCAGGAACCTGGCCGGTAAATCTTACGATCAACGGCAGAACTTTTGTTCATGACCCTGTAACCGTACAGGCCGGTGAGATCACACTGGTTTTTCTGAGAGAGGATATATAGAACCTATGAACCTGGCTTCCTTTATTGATCACACTCTGCTGAAACCCGACGCAACTGTATCCATGATAGAAAAACTCTGCGCAGAGGCTGTGGAGTATAGCTTCTGTTCAGTTTGTGTGAATCCTATCTGGGTTCCCTTTGCAGGTGAGCTTCTTCAGGGGGAATCCCCTCTTGTCTGTTCCGTTGTTGGTTTTCCTCTGGGCGCAACACCACTTGTTGCGAAAGAGGCGGAATGGGTTGTTTCCAGAGGTGCAGGTGAAGTAGACATGGTTTTACCTGTAGGCCTGCTCAGGCAGGGAGATGTCACCGATGTTTTCAGTGCTATTCATGAGGTTGTAACTGCAATTCCGGGAATTCCGGTAAAGGTTATTCTGGAAACATGTCTTCTTACAGATGAAGAGAAGGTTACTGCATGTTCCATATCAATGGATGCAGGAGCTGCATTTGTAAAAACCAGCACAGGTTTTTCAAATGGAGGTGCTACCCTTGAAGATGTCAGGCTTATGCGTGAAACAGTGGGGTCTCTTATGGGTGTAAAAGCTTCCGGTGGAATCAGGAATTATGAAACAGCCATTGCAATGGTGGAGGCTGGAGCATCAAGATTAGGCTCTAGCAGCGGTATAGTGATCGTAAATGGTAATAAGTAAACCAGTACCCTGTCAAGCAATAGCTGTCGCGTCCTGCTGGCTCTCCGTGCTATCGCTCGGGACACCCTCTGTTAGGGCCGAGTGGCTCTCCAGAGCACCAGCTGCGTTACTGGTTCAATTACATAGCGGTGCTATGCGCATAAACCAGTGCCTTGCCGAAACTCAGGATAGCTGCGCATTACATCGACACTTATTATCTGACAGGGTACTAGATAAAAAAAAGAGAGTGGGCAATTGGAGGGGTCGACCAATTGCCCACCAGAGAACCCGGATTAGTTGGGTAAAGTCTTTATCCAACCGGACTGATCTGGGAGGGGGTTCAGATCGGCCATGTTATCAGGATAAAAACCGGAAGTACTGCGATCGCCACCGTCAGCATCAACCAGCTCTTGAATCCGGGCTTGTACATTTTGTGTCCTCTCTCTTTTAAATACTTTTTCTCGAACGCAAATACAGAAAGCAATAACCGTGCCACAAAATTCAGACATCACTCTTAATGAGAGTCAACAGGAAGCAGTACAATATAATAACGGGCATCTGCTTGTTCTTGCAGGTGCCGGAAGCGGGAAAACCAGGGTACTAACAGCCAAGATTGCTCGTATTATTGACACCGGCATCGCAAAGCCCTGGCAGATCCTGGCTATGACATTCACCAACAAAGCTGCAGGCGAGATGCGGGAACGAATTTACAGGCAGTTGAATAGTGATGATATCAGACTTCGTATGGGCACTTTCCACAGCATTTGTGCCTGGATACTTCGCAGGGAAGCACGATCTCTCGGGTTTTCAGAAAATTTCTCCATATATGACGGGGATGATCAGAAAACACTTTTAAGAAGAATTCTGAAAACTGTAGAACTTCCGATGAAGGTAACTCCCGGAGCGGTTAAAGGGTACATTTCAAATTCAAAGAATGATCTTGTAACGGTGGATGAAGCTCTTTCCAGTGCTGCGACTCCTTATCAGGAATCCCTGGCTATTGTTTATCGGGAATACGAAAAAGAGCTTCAAAAATGTGGCGCTTTTGATTTCGACGATTTACTGACACAGGTTCTTTCTGCAATGCGTCAAAATAGTGACACGAAAAAACATTACTCAAGTATGTTCACAAGAATTCTCGTTGATGAGTATCAGGATACGAACAAGGTTCAGAATGAGATCCTTAAAGAATTTACCGGAGAGAGCACAATTGTTACGGTTGTAGGTGATGATGATCAATCCATTTACGGGTGGCGCGGAGCCCGGGTTGAAAACATTCTGCAGTTCCCGCAGGAGTATCCCGATGTGAAAACTGTCAGACTGGAAACGAACTACCGTTCCACGGGAAATATTCTTCAGGCTGCATCTTCTCTGGTGAAACACAATCGAAGCAGACATGGCAAAACACTTCGACCGGTACTTGGTCCTGGTGAAAAAGTACAGGTTCAGCAGAGTCTTACACCGGACGACGAGGCGCATTTCATACTGTCAGCCGCACGGGATTTAAACAGTGACTCTACACCCTGGAACGAGATTGCTGTTCTCTTCAGAACAAATGCTCAATCCCGGGCACTTGAAACAATGTGCAGGCGGATGAGAATACCCTACGAAGTTGTGGGCACTGTGCGATTCTTCGAGAGAGCAGAGATAAAGGACATTGTTTCCTATCTCAGAGTCATAGTTAACCCCACAGACACTGGCAGCTTCCGAAGGGTTCTAAACAAGCCGACCAGGGGCGTTGGTGCAAAGGGGCAATTGAATTTCTTCAATTGGGCTGAATTGAATGGTACAGATGTGATCACCACCCTGGAAAAAAGCTGCTCCATCAGTGGTATTGCAAAAAGAGCCCAGACCATTCTTGAAAAGCTTGGCAGAGATCTTCGATCATGCATGGATGGTGTGAATTCCGGAGATACTGCAAGTGATATTGTAGATCGCGTTATAGATTTCACCGGTCTTCTTGAACTTTATGGAACCGGTGAGGTTGCAGATGATACGCGGTTGGAGAATATCAGAGAGCTCAGGAGTTATGCCGCAGAATATGATGGCAGGAATCCAGAGGGAGGGCTACCGGGTTTCCTCTCGGAACAAAGCCTGCTTTCAAGCTCAGATTCGTATTCCGGTGACGAGAAACTGGTTCTCATGACTCTTCACAGTGCCAAAGGACTGGAGTTTGACTGTGTATTTGTCTCCGGTCTTGAAGAGGGAATGCTTCCTTACATAAGACCACAGGAGTATTCACCCAAGGATCTGGAGGAGGAAAGAAGACTGCTTTACGTGGGGATGACTCGAGCAAGAAAGAGGTTGTTTCTTACGTGGTGTACAAACAGACCCCGCCCGGGAAGTTTCCCAATGGGCCCCAGTAGATTTCTCTCTGAAGTTGCTGACCAGGAGCAACCTGATACCCGCTTGCCCGAACCACCAGCACTGAAGACCTCTGCTTCTCATATTGATGCTCCACCGCAGTCTGCGACGTCCTACACCAGAGGGAATCTTGTAAAACATCCCCGTTACGGCAAAGGAGTTGTAGTATCAGCGAAGAGAAGAGGCAGCGAATGGGAACTGAAGATCAATTTTGGTTTTGATGAACCCAAGACCCTGCTGACCGGTTATGTTCCAATACCTGTATTGAAAGAAAAAGCAGAGCGATCAGATCTTGAATAGAGGAGGGTAACTTATGGAATTGTACATTGATACGGCGAATGTAAATGAGATACGGGAAATAGCAAATTGGGGAGTTCTTTCTGGAGTTACCACCAACCCCACTCTTATTGCCCGGGAGGGCAGGGACTTTCTTGAGGTAATACAGGAGATCTGTGAGATAGTTGATGGTCCAGTAAGTGCTGAGGTTATCAGCGAGGACATGGAGGGAATGATCAAGGAAGGCAGGGAGAAAAAGAACTGGCATGAGAATGTGATAATCAAACTGCCTTGTACCCCTGAAGGAATTGGAGCCTGTGCAATTCTGGAGGATGAGGGTATTCCCTGTAATGTTACCCTTGTTTTCAGCGCTGGTCAGGGTTTTCTTGCAGCAAGTGCCGGTGCTACCTTCGTAAGTCCTTTCGTGGGAAGACTGGATGATGCAGGAAGCGATGGAATGCAGGTAGTGGAAGACCTGGCCGAGATGTTTGAGCTGCACGGATTCCGAACGAGAATTATTGCAGCTTCAATCAGAACACCCAATCATCTCGCTGCTGCAGCCCTCGCCGGGGCTCATATTGCTACTGTTCCATATTCTGTGATCAGGAAATCAATACTGCACCCACTAACTGACAAAGGCCTTGAATCCTTCAAAAAGGATTGGGAAGCAGCGCAGAAGTAATGACTTCCTCCAGGGTAATCAGGGAGGATATTCTACGGATGATACACAGTGCCGGCAGTGGTCATCCCGGCGGCAGCCTTTCTCTTGTGGAGATACTTCTTCATCTCTACTGGAATGAAATGAACATAGATCCTGATAATCCCGGGTGGGAAGACCGCGACAGACTTGTTCTGTCAAAAGGACACGGAGCACCTGCCCTTTATTCGGTTCTAGCAAGGCGGGGCTATTTCTCAACTGATAAACTTGATTCTCTTCGAAAGTACGGCTCCGGTCTTGAAGGCCATCCGCACATGCAGAGTCTTCCAGGGCTGGACTGCTCTACAGGAAGTCTTGGCCAGGGGTTGGGTATTGCCGCAGGGCTTGCGCTGGGACTTTCGATCAGAAAAAGTCCCGCCAGAGTTTTCTGTATTCTGGGCGATGGAGAGCTTCAGGAGGGCAGCATCTGGGAATCTGCAATGTCAATTCCGAATCTTATGCAAACCAACATAACAGCCATTGTGGATCGCAATCATATTCAACTCGATGATAGTGTTGATAAAATCATGCCGATTGAACCCCTTGCGTACAAATGGAGGGCATTCGGCTGGACGGTGGCAGAGTGTGATGGTCATGATCCTGCAGATATTGAGAGAGCTTTTTCTACCGTTACCGGGAAACCTCTGGTGATTCTTGCCAAGACCATTAAGGGGAAAGGTGTTTCCTTCATGGAACACAAAGCTCTGTGGCATGGCAGGGCACCTGACGGAGATCAACTGCAGGAAGCTCTGGAGGAACAGGAATGAAAGCAACAAGGGTTGGTTATGTAGAGGGTTTGCTTGACGCCGGAGAAATAGATGACCGTGTGATTGTTGTTGACGGTGATGTAAGCAGATCAACTGGAACCATTGCTTTCAGAGACAAATTTCCGGAGAGATTCTTCAACCTTGGCATTGCAGAGCAGAACATGGCTGAATATTGTGCAGGTCTCGCTCTTGCCGGGTTCATTCCCTTCTACAGTACATATGCGGTCTTTGCCGCTGGAAGGGCCTGGGATCAGATCCGCACTTCAATCTGCAATATGAATCTCAATGTACGTATAGGTGGAGCACATGGTGGAACAAGCGTAGGACCTGACGGTGCCACTCATCAAGCTCTTGAGGATATCGCTATCACTCGTGTTCTGCCCAACATGACAGTACTTGTACCAGCTGACGCAAATCAGACCAGGT
>JAOZRM010000063.1:0-4601 GCA_029940175.1 Candidatus Sabulitectum sp.
ATCAGAAGGCAGGGCTTCTTGTTACATCAAGCTGGAGAGACTGGCTAAAGGAAGATGGTACCCATGCCTGCGTTGTTCAGACCCCGGATATGATTCCGGAGGAGCTGGTTGAATTCTGTGATCATGCCAGAAGAAAATTTTATCTCAGACCTGGGTACATTCTGAAAAAAGCATGGCGCAGCATATTTGACAAAGAGGAAAGACACAGGACTCTTCTCGCCTTCCGAACATTCCGGAAGTACATTTTCAGGCGTAAAAGTGAATGAAACAGCGGTAGTTGTACCCTTCAGGGGAAAGTGGAGTACTCTGCTACCCACACTGAAGGCTTTGAATGAACAGACTATCAGGTCTTGTATGACCATAGTGTTAAGCATGGACGGCATGGAAGACCCGCCCGATGATATAGCAGTTCTTGCTGATATCTGTGTTAATGGAGATCAGGCTGGTCCTGCTTCAGCCAGAAACAGAGGCTGGCTGAGTGTTACCTCACAATACATTCTGTTTACAGACTCAGATTGTATCCCTGAAAAAGAATGGGCAGAGAAGATGGTTGCCATGCTGAAGGACAAGTATCAGGCGGTAAAAGGGGTATATTCTTCGGGTGGGAGCAAGTTGATCCAAAGGCTGGCTCAAGTGGAGTTTGAAGAGAGATACCGATTAATGAAGCGTGCCGGGACCATCCATCTTGCTGACACATATTCTGCGGGCTTCAGAAGAGAGTGGCTGGAGAAACTTGGTGGCTTCGATGAGAGTTTTCCTCTGCCCGAGCATGAGGATGTGGATCTTTCCTGGAGATTTACCAGAGCTGGAGGGCAGATAGGATTTGTTCCCGGCGCCAGAGTGGCTCATGTTCACAGAAAGAGCTGGGTTGCCTATTTCAGAATGAAGTATCGCCGAGGACAATGGAGGATTATGCTGATCAGGAGATTCCCCGCCAGAGCTGTGAAAGACGGCTACACTCCTCAATCTCTAAAGCTGCAGATGCTACTGTCTGTTCCATTTCTGCTTTCCCTGTTTTTTCTTTCCGCATTTCCTCTTCTACCGGCTTTTCTCTGGTTGTTGTTTGTGCTTCTTACTCTTCCACTCCTTTTTACCTCAATAGCTACTGATCCTTTCACTTTGTTCTTTATTCCGTTTTTTGCTCTGTGGAGGGGTACTGCTCTATTTCTAGGCGCTATTCAAGGACTTATCAGAGGAGGCAGATAGTGTTCGCTCCCATTCGGCGTCAGCAGCGCATCCTGATCCTCTTTCTGATTGCAGCAGACATTCTCAGTGTTCCTCTCTCTCTGCTGGTAACATGGTACATCAGAACCAGCTGGTTGTCTGGATTGTTACCGGGTTTTACCCATACAATCGGCACATACCTACACACTATTCCAGTTCTGTTTCTTTTATGGACTGCCTCCTGGTGGTCAACAGGAATGTATGTTCAGTCTTTTCAGCAGGGCGCGTTCCCCGGGCTTGCGCGAAGGATACGAGCGGTTTTTTATCTTGCTGTGTCGATCATGGCAGCCAGTTACCTGGTAAAGATTGATTACTCAAGAATCATGCTCTTGATATTCCTTGTTATTTCCCAGCCTGTCAATATTCTTTTCAGAAAAGTGTTCAGCTCAATTGCCGGACGGGTTGCACCGATCAAGGAATCACCTTCCACTATTGTGCTTGGTTCCGGTGAATTTGCGGAAAGGGTAATCACTTCATTGCGAAAATTTCCCGAGCCCAGGCACAGGATAAAAGGTGTTCTTGTGGAACAGGCAGGAGCGGTAGAGGATATCTGTGGTATTAAAGTTATCGGTGAAGCAAGAGACCTTCCACGTCTTATAGAGAGCTTATCTATAGACGAAGTTTTCTTTGCAAGCGGCTCTATGAACAGAACTGATATGTTGAAAATAGTTAACTCTGTTCAAAAGGAAGACGTCGTATTTATGCTTGTAACCGATCTGTTTGAAATAGCTGCCGGTGTAGGTGACCTGAGCAGTATTTCCAGAATGCCTGTGGTTGAGATCGGATCATCCGGAAAGGGCACTTTCAGCGATCTTACGAAAAGGATCATGGATCTGGTTCTATCTCCGTTTCTGATAATAAGTCTAGCGCCTCTAATGGGCATAGTCTGGGTAATTCTGGCTTTGTCCGGCAAGGGATCTCCCATTTTCAAACAAACTCGTGTGGGCAGATACGGCAGGGAATTCACCCTGTACAAATTCAGAACAATGAAACCGGAAGCAAATGAGTATGAGGTTGCACCTGTCGCCTCCGATGATCCCAGGGTGACAGGCACAGGAAAACTGCTGAGAAAAACAAGTCTGGATGAACTACCTCAGCTGTTTAATGTTCTCAGAGGACACATGAGCATGGTGGGACCAAGACCTGAAATGGATTTTATTGTTCAAGACTATAATGCATGGCAACGACGACGTCTTGATGTTAAGCCGGGTATTACCGGTTTGTGGCAGATCATGGGCAGAAAGGATCTTCCTCTGCATGAGAATCTGGAATACGATTTTTATTACATGAGAAATCAATCTGTCATGTTGGATCTGGCAATTCTGGCAAGAACGGTTGTTACCGTTCTCAAAGGAAGGGGAGCATACTGATTACTTTTTTCGCACTTTCAGCACTGATTGGTGCTTGGAATTTCACCACTCCTGTCTGGACAGGTCTCGGTGTGTTTCCAGCAGCCTGGAGCAGTGATCCCATTTCCTGTATGGCAGCACCGGCAGGCATGGGCAGGATTGAGTTTTTTGAAGTGTCTGCCACAGCCGGAATTTCTGACAACGAACCCTCCGGATCTGTGGCTGCAGTGATGCCTTTAGGACTGTCGGGATTTCATATTGGAACCGGCGCAGGCTGGGATAACGTTTCCCGCACCGGCACAGCTCAAATGTCGGGAAGTTATGTAGTCGCAGGAGATCCAATCGGTTTCATGGAGGGTCTCTTTGGACCAAGTATAACAACTGGTTTGTCAGCACGATATGAGTTTGCAGACAGTACTGGCGACAACTCTTTTGACGTTGATGCCGGATTTCAGTTCTCGCTTTTTCCTTCATTTTCTCTAGGAATGATTTACACGGATATCATTGAGGATCGCAGGCTTACTACAGGATTCAGTCATGTTTTCAACCGCAATCTAACAGCCCATTTCAGTCTCAGTGAAAACTACTGGCAGGCCGGGTGTGAGCTGATGGTCAGAAGATCTTTCAGGGTGTATTCCGGTACTGATGGTGATAATGTCAATGCCGGTGTGAGATTATCCCGGGGTAAATGGAATTTCGGCTATGGAGCTGAGTTTCTCGAGAATGCTGTGGAGCACAATATCGGTATTTCGAGGAGGTTTCAGTGACAGCACTATTTTTCGCTCTGGCACTTTTGGGGCAGCCCAGTGCCCCGGAAACTTCGGATAGCGGTCTTAATCTTGGATTGTTCTTTCAATCTGCGGCATCTGCAGATCTGGAGACAGGACTGAATACAATGCTGGTGGATACTTTAACTGTTTTTCCCAGAGGTTCATACAGCAGCGACTGGGTTGATCTTAGTGCAGAAGCAGCTCTTGAGTATTCAGAGGATTCTGTGTTTACCGGTTTGAACCCGGTTAGTGCCGGGGGATTTTTCAAGTGGCCTGGTTCGCCCTGGATCGGAACCGGTGTTTCAATCGGACTCATCGAGCCATTCCTTCAGGGGCTTGATGCTCCTGTGAAAGAGTGGCGTAGCTATGATGTACAGGATTCTACCGTTGTCACGATCAAGGCTGGAGGTCTTCTGGGATTCCAGGGCTTCTGGAATCAATTCGGGGATTCTCTTTCCTGGTACTCAGTGAATTCACCCTGGCTTGGATTTGGAACGGTGAGCTGGAACGGTATCAGAGAAAATTCTTCTGAGATTGAAACCTTCAGCGGTTTTCTTGATCTTAAAAAAGTACAGCCGTGGTTCCTCTTTGTAAAGGAAAGCTCCCAGTGGAGTTATCTAGCCGAGATCAGAGGCTGGCAGCCTGTGAGTAACCAGTACTATTCCATTGAACTTGCTCCCGGGTTTTGCATAAAAGAGGATTCTACTACAGTTGGTATCACTGCCTATCTTAACGGCCGTGATAGAGCCATCAGCGGTTCTTTGAAGACAGTTGTAGATGTTGAAGGTACAACTGATCCGTCTTTTTACGCAGGTCTGGATGTTCTTTCTGAAGCAGGGATAACGTGGTCTGTGAGCGCCGATGTTGACCATCTTGAAGACTTCCACGGTATTGTATCCGGATTCCTCCTGGCATCACCAGCAGGATGTGGCGGAGCTATTGAGGCACTCAATGATACTCTTAGAGCTACCAC
The DNA here is from genome assembly GCA_029940175.1 of Candidatus Sabulitectum sp. Taxonomy (GTDB): domain Bacteria; phylum Fermentibacterota; class Fermentibacteria; order Fermentibacterales; family JCC-6; genus Sabulitectum. The sequence continues at coordinate 4,317 of JAOZRM010000063.1, forward strand.
AACTGCCTTGTACTCCCCGGTTCCAGGGGTTTCCACAGAGATATCTGTGATGGCAAACCTGGATGTTGATTCACCGCAACCTGGGTATCTTCTTCGGGTATTCGGTGCCAGAGAGGATGTTACTGCCTCAATCGAAGTTGAATGGGGAGAGGGTTCCACTATTCTTGGTATGGAGGTATCTGCATGGATAGACTGATTGCATTATCTTTACCGTTCCTTTTTCTGTCTTCTTTGTCCTGTGCCTTATTTGTACCTGTGGAGAAAACAGACACTGATCAGGTGGTG
>JAOZRM010000063.1:4611-14902 GCA_029940175.1 Candidatus Sabulitectum sp.
GAGCCCGCCCGCGGGAACATGGAAAATGACCATGGCACATGGACAGCATCGTTCCCTGAGGATCTTGAAAGAGGAAGATACAGGTATGCTTTTCTTGTGAACGGATCGCAATTTTTTCCGGATCCTGTAAATCCGGAACGAGCAGTTTTTTCTGAACATGTGGTTTCGGTTCTGCTGGTAAACTGAGATTAGGGGGAATAGATTGGCTTCAGTAAGATTTGAGACTGTCAGCAAGGTCTACGGTGCTGATTCAAGGGCACTTTCAGATTTCTCTCTTGATGTAGAAGACGGAGAGTTTGTTGTTCTTGTAGGACCTAGCGGTTGCGGTAAGTCTACTACTCTCCGAGTGCTTGCCGGTCTTGAAGAGGCCACAGCCGGGAGAGTATTCATCGATCACACAGATATTACAGATGAAACTCCTTCAAAACGTGATATAGCAATGGTGTTTCAGAATTATGCTCTCTATCCCCACATGACTGTTTTTGACAACATGGCCTTTTCGCTTAAAATGCGAAAATTGCCAAAAGAAGAGATAAAAAAATCCGTTATGGAAACTGCAGATATTCTCGGGATTACCGAGTATCTTCATAGAAAGCCTAAAGCACTCTCCGGTGGGCAGAGGCAGAGGGTGGCACTGGGGCGGGCCATAGTACGTCATCCCAAAGTCTTTCTTTTCGACGAACCTCTGTCCAATCTGGACGCTAAGCTCAGAGTGCAGATGAGGAATGAACTGGCCAGGTTACACTCTAGATTGAAAGCTACAATGATTTATGTAACACATGATCAGGCTGAAGCAATGACACTTGGTGACAGGATTGTTGTACTTAAAGATGGCTATATCCAGCAGGTGGCACCTCCTCTGGAAGTTTACAATAACCCCTGCAACAGGTTTGTTGCCGGGTTTATCGGAAGTCCGGCAATGAATTTTTTTAAAGCGGTAGTGTCAAACAATGAGCTTTCATTGCTGAACGGATCACTTGAGGCGGCTGAAACAGCAAATGGGATCTATACAGTTGGTGTCCGACCGGAAGATATTCTTGTCTCTCCACAGGGGCAGTTCAGTTTTTCCGTTGAAGTAGTGGAAACTCTTGGTAATGAAAAGGTCGTAATAGGAGTAACAGGTAGCGGAGAGCAGATCACTGCACGCTGCAGGCCTGATGTTGATATTCATCCCGGTGGAGAATTGCACTTCGATGTACGAATGAATAAAATACATCTATTCTCTGTTCAAGGAGATGAGCGTAAAATATGATACTGACCACTTCGCTGGTGATCTCTCTCGTGGTCTCACTGATGTTGACTCCACTCATGAGTCGTCTTGCAGGGAAATGGGGTCTTACTGACCGTAAAGACAGACCTGGAACCCAGGGCACCCCACTCATGGGTGGTGTTGCGATTTTTACCGGGTTTGCTGCGGCGATGGTTGCCGGTATGCTAATTTTTCCCGTTCTTCCAGGCGAGAATATTGCGGATACTCAGCTTTCATGGAGATCAGTATGTGTGCTTGTTCTGGTTTCAGGCTTCCTTATGGCGCTCACCGGATTTCTCGATGATAAGTATGAACTTTCCCCAAAAATAAAACTGCTTTTGCATTCTATTGTGGCAATAATTGTTGGCACAATGTTTGTCACAAATGGAGCTCAGGTTCGACTATTCCTCGAGGGAAGCCATGTTGCATGGCTCACTGCCCCAATCACACTGATCTGGCTTCTCGGTATAACCAACTCCATCAATCTTCTTGATCATGCTGATGGAGTAACAGCCGGAGTATCGGCAATCTCTGCAATTTTCTTTGCTGCGTTAAACATCATGCATGGTAATCCTGCTATTGCATTCATAAGTGTTGCCCTTGCAGGTGCTTCTCTGGGATTTCTCTTTTTCAATTTTCCGCCTGCTTCAACTTTCATGGGGGATTGCGGTTCCAATTTCCTTGGCTTCATGCTGGGCATCGTGGCTGTTCTAGGGGTTTATACGCCCAGGGGATCAATTCCATACATATCTGTTCTTTCTCCACTCCTGATACTTGCCATTCCAATGGTTGATACAGTGATGGTTTTGATTTACAGAAAAAAACTCGGCGCTCCTCTTTTTACTGGAGATAAGAATCATCTCGCTCACAGGCTCATGAGAATGGGATACTCGAGAAGGACTACAGTGGCAATACTCTATATTTTTTCCGTAATACTGGGAACAATGGCACTTCTTCTCCCAACTCTCCGACCCCATCAGGCCATTCTAGCATTTGTGAATGCTATTGGAGTTATCAGTGTGTTCACAATATTTATATCCCGAGGAGAGAAAGGTGGCAGTTAGATGAGAACCAGGATTTCATTGACATTTCTTATACTTCTTACAGTTGTAATGGTTGGTGTTGTATTTGGAGTTCTTACTAACAGCAGAAGCAGCATTCTTATTAAGGAAATTTTCTATGTAGCTGGAGGAAGTCTTGCCTCAATGCTCGCAGCTGTTCTTCTTCTAAAAGGAAATCCGTACTACAAGCAACGAATTCCTCTGTTGTCCCTTGGGGCAGTGGGTGCAGTACTGGTTCTTATGGTTCTAACGCATTATTCAGGAGTCCATTCACCAAATGGGCAATTTACGTTTCTCATGCTTCTTTCTCTTAGTGCTTTAACTTTTTCCTCCCTGTTGTTCATCAATCAGACCCATATTAAACTTTTTACAGCTATTCTTCTGTGTTCCACCTCTGTTATGTTTATTTACTCTTTAATGCAGTGGCAGGGAATCAACATGTTTTCCTGGGATGCAGCCCTTACCAGAAGCGGTAGAAGCACTGGGAGTCTTGGGAATCCAAATCTGCTGGGTGGGTTTGCCTCAGCGATCATTCCTCTTGGTATTGCATATATTCTTTCAATAAAGAAACTGTCGAAAGTTAATAAAACAGGTCTTGCCACTCTTTTTACTGCTTTATCCGTTGCAACTATAGTAGCAAGTGGAACCAGAGGAAGTCTGATCGGTGTGGCAGCAGGTTGCATTGTTCTTATTGCCTGGTATTTTAAGACCAGCTCAAAATCCTTTAAGGAATTGGTTCCGTTCGTACTTCTTTTCCTCGTGGTGATTGCTGCGGCTGCGCTTCCTATGCGATCCAGACTCTCAGAACTGAATTCAACCATTGAGGATCAGGGCACCCTGCAGGTAAGAAAAGTAATCTGGTCCGGAACACTGAACCTTTTTGCCAGCAGCCCGGTGATCGGACACGGGCCTGGATCTTTCCAGATACTGTTTCCGGAATACAGGAATCCTTCCTACAGTATTCTTGGTGTGAGTCACAACACCCTTCATGCTCACTGCGAGTATCTGGAGATCCTGGTTGATATTGGAATTGTTGGACTGGTTCTGTGGGGTGTTGTTGTCTGGGGTTTAATTGGACGATTGAGAAAGGCCAGTCTTTTAAGAGCAGGAGCTTTCGCTGGAATGGCAGCAATGCTGGCTGAAGGGCTTGTTTCAGTTCATCTCAGATGGCCGCCTACCGCATGGATGTTTGCAACTCTCACCATGATTTTCCTGTCCAGAAAATGTGAGCCTGTTCCACCGGGCAGAAAGGTCAGGATTGGTGCCATTGGTCTAGTTCTGGTTAGCCTGTTGCTCGCCGCCGGCATATTTATTCACTATCTGCCCATGGCCAGGTCGTCAGCACTTGTATTCAAGGGCAAGGATATGTTTCTGGCCAGAACTGAAATGGCTATGAATGCTGCATATTCAGCAGCGGCCCAGTGGCAGAATTCCGGGGACGAAGCAGCTCTGAACAACGCAGTTTTCCAGTGGCAGAATGCATCCGCTTTTGCAGACAGCGCTGTTATGTATTCCAGACAAGCCACAGAAATTTATCCATATGACCTTGGTGCCTGGTATGCTCTTGGCAGTGCCCGTCTTACAAGGTACATGGTGATGGATCCACCGGTTCCAGCTATGAGTTTTGCTCTTGAGGCAGTGGGGTTTTCCAATCGCTTAACGCCGGAAGAGATCAGGAATGAACTGCTTCTGGGAATGACTGCTTACGACAGACTTGTTGAAATGGCACCCAATTATGCAGAAGTTCATAATAACCTTGCTCTGGGCTACTCTAATCTTGGTCTGCTTGATGAGTCCATGGTTGAGTTGTATCAGTCATACCTTATTCATGCCCATCGAAGAGCTGACTATTTTAATCAGGTTTCCTCACTGCTCGCCATTCATCCAAGCTCCTTCCATGGGGCTATGCTCTATTCCCGTCACATTATTGAGAATTTTGAGATTGAAGTAACCGGGGTAAGACTGGAGAAAAATTTCTTTGTTGTTTCAAAATGTTTATGGTTTCTTGTTTCAATACAACCAGAGAACAAAGAAGCTTTGCAGGAAGAATTTATAGTTCAGCTGGAAGATCTTCTGCCTGCTGAATTCAGCAACCGACTTATTGACAACGTAAGAAATATCGAGGAATTTTCTCCCCTTGCCAACTGGGATAACGGCGAAATATTTCTCATGAGTAACGAGGAAGCCCTTAACGAGCATTACCTTGCATCATCAACCTTTGCTCACTTTTCAGATAGATTTCCAGTACTAATACCGTCAGAAGCAGACTTCTACGTTTACCCCGCGGAAATACTCTTCCGATCCGATTGGGACAGAAGTGTTTTTGATCAGGTCATTGACATTTTCCTGCAACAGATCGTAACGGATCGTAATCTTGATGGAGTAAACTCTCTGATACACAGCGAGCGCTTCAGTGAATCTGTCGAGCCAGGTGTACAAGAGCAGGTTAGAGCAATTAGATTTGCCTTGGGAGGCAGCAGAGTTGCTATGCGGGAGGGGGCCGGAACTCCATGGCTTGCCGGCAGCCTTCCCGAAATTATCTCAGATAGTCTTCATTCCCGAATGCTCTCTGATTCTTTGAACAGCAAGTGGTATGAAATGGAACTCCAGATGACATTTCTTCTTGTAACTTCTTACTGGTGGGACTACAATGTATTCGCCAGCAGCCAGAATCAGTATCTTCTTGATCGAATATTTTATTGCAGAAACAAGATGCGTGAATTGGAACCGACCAGTTGGTCAGAGAGTGTGTCAAGAATTCTTGCGGAAGAGATTAACAGAATAAGTGATCAGACAGATGGTGTTTGTCCTGTCACAGTGGGTCTTCTGAGAGATGATCTGGTCAGTGGCGCAGCAAGGGCTCTTTAATTTAAGCTGGCCCGTAGCTGTCCTCCCCTTGATGATGTTCCTGTAATCTCATAGATTAGCGGTACTTGTGCTTTGTCTGGCATGGGCGCGTTGCGCCCATTTTTGCTATACCGCTGGTTTCGCATCAGCATTTATGGAGGTTTTTCTTTGACTCATGATGATGTACTGGAACATGTTGAAGAAATCGTAGCAGAGTCTGGTCTCCTGTTGGTTGATACGAACTTATTTCAAGCGGGTAGAAGAAGAATTCTTCGTGTTCTTGTTGACAAGGTAGGTAGAGTTGGTCTGGATGAGTGCGCTGTCGTATCCAGAACTATTGCCAATGCAATTGAAACCCTTGATCTAATCGGAGGAGCTTACACACTTGAGGTTAGCTCACCTGGACTTGGAAGGCAGTTATCTACAGAGAACGACTGGATCCGCTGTGTTGGAAGAAAACTTGAAGTAAAGACAGAGTCAGAGGAATTTGTAAGTGTTCTCTCCAGCTATGCAGAGGGGCTTTTAACATTTGAGGACGGTAAAGTCACTGATTCAGGAAGTGTACTTTCCGCTCGGGAAGAAATTTAACAGGAGGGATAAATTGGCGGATTTTGAGAGAATTGATGCTCTTGCCGGTCTGGTGAGGGAAAAAGGGGTGAACAGAGAGATTCTTCTCCGAAGCCTTCATGCAGGTCTTGCCAAGGCTTCTCTAAGAGAATACGGTGAAGAACAGGATATCAAGGTTACCTGGGAACAGGGCAGTGGTGATATTCGTATGGAAGCCTTGAAAACAGTGGTTGAAAAAGTCGCCAGAAGAAAAACTCACTTGGAAATCGAGCTGAAAAAAGCAAGAAAAATAGAAAAGAAATGTGAGATTGGTGATCAGGTCGCCGTTCCAATCAGTATTACCGATTTTGGGAGAGCCGCTGTTAACGAATTCAGGGCGGAATTCCTTTTACTGGTGAAGTCCGCAGAGAGAAACCAGGTCTGGAAGGAATACGAGGACAGGATCGGAACAATTATTCCACGCTGCAGGGTTCAGCAGGTATACAGAAACAGAATTCTTATACAGGTTGCAGGCAGTATTGAGGCAGTTGTTCCTGCAGACGAAAGAGCTCGTGGAGAGAGGTATGACCAGGGCGATTCAATCACGCCTGTGCTTATTAAAGTTGAAAGACCTGAGAGCCTCGAGCCTCAGCTTGTTCTTTCCCGCGCGACACCGGAACTGGTCAGGAGGCTTTTTGAAAGAGAAGCTCCAGAAATAGAAGAGGGTGTTGTGAGCATCAAGGTTATTGCACGTGAACCTGGTGTAAGATCAAAAATAGCTGTTTCCAGTACCGATATGCGTATCGACGCTGTTGGTGCATTTGTGGGAATGAAGGGAACCAGAGTTCAATCTGTAATGAGAGAACTGAATGGTGAGCGCATTGATATTCTCCCATGGACCAGAGATCGTTTCGTACTTGCCTCTCAAGCTCTGGCTCCTGCAACAGTGCTGAACATTGAATCAGAACAGTCTTTCAATCGGGAAACCGGTGAGATGGAAGACATTCTGATCGCAGTTGTTCCTGATGATCAACTCTCTCTTGCAATTGGCAGGAACGGGCACAACGTTCGACTTGCTGGTCAGCTTGTGGAGCGCAGAATTGATCTGAAGACCCAGAGTCAGTGGGAAGAAGAAAATCGCTGGGTTAACATGCTCAGAGTAGATGTTAGTGAACTTCCCAGCGTTAGTGATAAGCTTGCTGAGAGGTTGATCAGAGCCGGTTATGATTCGGCAAAGATCATTCTGGAGTCCACGGAAGCAGAATTGCAGGAAGTTCAGGGCGTTGGACCTGTTAAACTTACTCAAATATTAAAAGAAGCTACTGATCTTGTTGATCAGAGAGTGCACCAGGTAGAAGAAGCAAAAACTCTTGAGCAGAATATTTCATCTGAATCTGAAAATGAAGCAGAGGAAGCCACTGAGCATAAAGAATAAACGCGGTCTGGAAGAAGGTGATTTCCTTGACGGAAGAAAATAAAGTACAGAAACGAAGGGTGTATGAGCTTGCACGGGAGCTTAACATCTCCAGTGAAGCTCTATTGAAAGTTCTTACGGAACTGAAAATTGAAGCTAAAAGTCACATGAGTACTGTTGGTGAAGAGGATTCAATTAGGGTTGTAGCTCAGTTTGAGAAGCAGAAGGCTGAGGCCAAAACCCGGGCGACAAAGAAACGCAAACGCAGACGTCGCAAGAAAAAGACTGTTGTCTCTGCAGAGACGGTGAAAAACGTAAAGAAGACTCTGGCCAAGATTGACTCTGGCAACACAAAGAACCGCAAGAGTAAAAAGGTCAGATATCGCAAGGAGAAGCAGGAGAGACACGAGGAGAAACGAGTATTTGCAGAGGGTGAAGAGAAAATACTCAAGATCGCCGAGTTCACTAGTCCAGCGGAACTTGCTCAGCAGATGGGGCAGCCTGTCAATGGAATTGTCGCTGCCTGTATGAAACTTGGAGTAATGGCTACAGCAAATCAGAGACTCGACGTGGATACAATATCTCTTGTGGCTGAGGAACTGGGATTCAAAGTACGAGAGGTCAGTGAGTATGGCGCAGAGGCACTTGAAGAGGCCAGAATTTCTGATACTGAATCACAGATTGAGGAGAGACCACCTGTAGTGACAATAATGGGTCATGTGGATCACGGAAAAACTGCTCTTCTTGACCGTATCCGTTCCTCAAATGTGATTTCCACTGAATCCGGCGGTATCACACAGCATATCGGTGCCTACGTGGCAAATGTTGGAGATGACAGACAGGTTACATTTATTGATACACCTGGTCATGCTGCTTTCACTGCCATGCGTGCCCGTGGTGCAATGGTAACTGATATCGTGGTTCTTGTGGTAGCTTCAGACAGTAGAGTTATGCCTCAGACAAAAGAGTCTATTGAACATGCGAGAGCAGCAGGCATTCCCATAATAGTCGCCATCACCAAGATGGATCTTTCCACGGCGAATCCAGACTTCATCAAGCAGGATCTTTCAAAAAACAATGTTCTTGTTGAGGAATGGAGTGGCAGCGTTCAGTGTGCTGAGGTTTCTGCCATGACAGGACTTGGAGTAGAAGAACTTCTTGAGATGATCCTTATTCAGGCAGAAATGCTTGAGCTCACCGCATTTCCTGACAGGCTTGCAAGAGGAACAGTACTTGAGGGTAGAGTGGATCCAAGAAGGGGTTCTATTGTAAACATCCTTGTTCAGGATGGTACTCTTCGCGAGGGTGATTGTTTTGTTGCAGGGCAGTTTTCCGGCAGAGCCAGAGCTCTTTTCGATGAGAATGATGAACAGATTGAAGAGGTTCCACCGGGTTACCCGGTCCAGCTTCTTGGTTCGCCAGGAGTTCCATCTGCAGGCGATTCATTTGTTGGAGTGGAGAGCGAACAGGAAGCCAGAAAGGTAGCACTTCGCAGGCAGATGGTTGCCCGTGAGAAACTGCTGCATTCCAGACACAAGGTTTCACTTGAGGACTTCTGGGCAACATCTACTTCCGAGGAACGAGTTCTTAATATTATCATAAAGTCTGATGTTTCTGGTTCGTCAGAAGCGATTATTGATTCTCTCTCAAGCCTTCAGAATGACGAAGTTGGTGTGAATGTTATTCTCAGTGGAGCAGGGGGAATAACCGAGAGTGACGTTGATCTTGCAGCAGCCTCTAATGCTGTAATTCTTGGTTTCAAGGTAAGACCAGACCAGAGGGCTCGTGAAAGAGCATCTGAAGAAGGAGTTGAGATAAGCACTTACAATGTTATCTATCACCTTGAGGATACTGTAAGAAAAGCACTGAGTGGTCTGCTTAAGCCTGAGGAAAAAGAAGAATTCCTTGGTTCCGTTGAAGTCAGGGACACGTTCAAGGTTCCCAAGATCGGTGTTATTGCAGGTTGCTATATTGTCGCTGGTAAGATCAAGCGAAATGCACGTGCCCGTCTTGTAAGAAATGGTGTTATTCTCTGGGAAGGCGAAATATCTTCTCTGAAGCATCACAAGGACGATAAGCGTGAGATGGCAGCGGGATTTGAATGCGGCATTGGTCTTCACAAATACAATGACATCAAATCAGGCGATACTATTGAGAGCTTTGAGATAGTAAAGATTGCGAGAGAATTGTAGTGAATGAAAGAAGAACTGAACAGATAGCTAACAGAATACAGATGCTTGTGTCTGAAATTCTACAGCGGGAAATTTCTGATCCCAGACTTAATTCGCTTGTTGTTAATAGAGTAGATCTTACAAGAGATGGGGCATTTGCTAGAATATTTGTCTCCTCTTACATCTCAGATACGGAATCTGAAGATGTTCAAAAGGTGTTGAGAAAAGCATCTGGTTTTATTCGAAAAAACCTTGCTGGTAAGCTTGATCTGAGGATTGTTCCTACACTCAGATTTCAGTGGGATGATTCTATCAAAGAGGGAGAAGAGGTCCTCTCTGCCCTTCGTAAGCTGAAAGTGGAGGAAGACTGACAGGTGACAGGTGGGGTTTACCTTTTAGACAAAGCAGCAGGAGTTACATCCCGTCATGCTGCCATGGCTGTGGCAAAGGCGAACGGGTTTAAGAAGTACGGGCATTGCGGAACACTGGATCCGGATGCTACCGGTCTTCTTGTAGTAATTCTTGGTAAGGCTACACGGCTTGCACCTTACATTTCCGGTGATACAAAACGGTATTCATTTCACATGGTCACCGGTATCATCACCGACACACTTGATCTTTCAGGCGAGGTGCTGAAAGAAGAGGACTGTTCTCATATCACCACAGAGGATGTGGTTGCTAAATTGCCTGAATTTACCGGTACATTTCTTCAGAAAGTACCACTATACAGTGCAGTAAGAGTTAATGGTAAAAGAGGTTATCATCTTGCCAGGGATGGTAAGTCTCCTGATATGCCCGAAAGAGAAGTTACTGTGACTGATTGGAAACATGGAGTGCTTAAGGGAAACAGGATTCTTCTGGAAGTTACTGTATCAGCTGGCACGTATATCAGAGCCCTGGCCAGAGATATAGGCCAGTCTCTCAGTATTCCAGCAGTGGCAGACAACATACGCAGAACCAGGGCAGGGATATTCAGCATCAGTGATGCCTCAAAACTTGAGAA
>JAOZRM010000240.1 GCA_029940175.1 Candidatus Sabulitectum sp.
AACCAGTGCCTTGCTGAAACTCAGGATAGCGGCGCATTATATCGAAACATTAAGGTGTACAGTGTACTAGCTCCAGACTCAATTAGCTCTACCACTTCGTCGAAACTGATCCCTCTTTCTATGGTCAGTTTCTCGTTCTTCTCCATATTCCACTTGAAGGTTTTCATATACTCATACTAGGAGCGTGACCGAGAATACTACATCGGCATTAGCTACCACACGTACGGCTATAATACACGCTAATTATCGGCAAATAGCGTTGCTATTATTCTCAAATTAGCATGCATTTTATCTCGCCCGTGAGGCGCTTCTGCACAATGCCTATTGTCAGTCACGCTCCTGGACATTATGGATACAATGTCAACTCTTGGTACCTACAATGGTTCTTTGCAGTGACTCGTTCCTGGCATCCGGTTTGAGAGTCTGGTAGTTGAGCACGGCACCGTTAATGATTCCGAACAGAAACTCCGCAAGTTTTTCGTTACCAAGTACCTTTGTCAACTCACCCGAGGTAGCCAGTGCCTTAATTTCCTGTTCAAGGGCGGAGTAATCAAGATTGCGCCGTCTGGCGTAATAGGTTTTGCGGGGAGTAAGCCATGCAGAGAATTTCTGTGACGCTGTTTTCAACCGGGATACACGAGTACCCTGCTTTCCATACAGAATGATCATGTCTCTGAGAAGAATTGAGATCTCATCATACAGGCTGAATTGCCCGTGGTATACACAGTGGGGGATCAGATCATCCATCTCGAACTCTTTCCAGAGCGAATCCATTCTGCTGTGGAATGAATGTGAGTAACCCCGGGGAGGACTGCCGTAAAAGTCCTCATTTGAGAAAAGTGCAGCCAGCTTTTCAATAAGGTCAGGATACTCTTTCTTAAAAGAGTTAAGGAAAAAATCCTTCTGACGCCCCTTTTTCAGTGTGAGAAGCCCGGGCATTGCAAACTGTACTCCCGTCTTCTTCAAAGCTGTGAGCAACTCTTCCATCTGCTCCCTGGAATCGGTGAGATAAGGAATAAACGGCATTGCCAGAATCCCTGCGTTCATCCCTCTTTTCCTGAATTCAGCAAGAGTCTTCAGTCTTTCTTCAACCGAAGAAGCACCGGGCTCTACCCTGCTCCGGAATGAATCATCTGCCATGGTAAGCGAGATCATAAGTGTAAAAGCAGATCTTCTGTGAACTTCTTCCCAGTGCTCAATATCCCTGAGTATCATGGAAGATTTTGTGTGAACAATAACAGGATGGTTGAACCGGGAAAGTACCTCGGCGCATTCCCGGGTTATTTGAAGCTTTTTCTCTACTGGCTGGTACGGGTCACTTATGCCGGAAGAGATGCAGATGGGCCCTGGCTCCCTGAGTTTAAGCAGCTCTTTTTCAAGCAGTTCCGGTGCATTCTCTCTAACCGTAATGTCGTGGTCGAAATCGCCTTCCACATGGTATTTCTCATACCTTCCATCACAGTATGTGCACCTGTGGCCACATGCCATGTAGGGTGAGAATCTGTATTTGCCTCCGAAGGGAAATGCAGGATTCTCCTTCTTAAGAAGTTTCTTTACCTGAACACAATGCAGAATATGGCTGTCACTCATCTTTGATCAAGTGAGTTGCAATTGATGAAACATCCATTGAATCGGCCCGTCTGATCATGCTCTGGAATTCCTCAGAACAGAAAGAACTCTTCAACTCTGCCAGAGAGCGGCTTAGTTCTTCCTTCTCATTATCAGGGAAAGTATCATCATTCATCAATACCAGCTGGATAAGAACAGCCTTTTCCTTTTCCTCCAATTCAGAACAAGCTTGAGACATGAATTTCAGAGCTTCCACCGAAAGGGGGATCAATCCCACAGAACTTGATACTCTCAGTGATGTCCGAAGGTATCCCAGGGCTTTCTGTGGTTCTCTCAGATTAATAAATGACTGACCCAGGTTAAGATTGCTTATCGCCTCTCCCTCCCTGTCCCCTATGCGAATGGATGCATCAAGACTCTTCCGGTAGTATTCACAGGCCTTTTCGAATTCCTTTCTGGCAGATGCTACACACCCGAGGTTGCCAAGACAGTTTGCAATACCCCACCTGTTCCCCAGCTTCTCGTAAAGAGAAAGACTCTTAAGATAAAAATCCTCAGCCTCTTCCAGCCGGTCAAAGGTCAAAGCAACATTTCCCATATTCAACTGTGCAATAGCAAGTCCTGACTCACTCTTCACATCAGTGTATATTGAATGAGCTTTCCAGTAGTAGGCAATGATCTTCTCGTATTCCTTCAGGGTCTCAAAGTCTGCCATACGCATGTGTGCCCTGGCAAGTATTGCCGGGTTCCCACAGGTCTGAGCCTTGTCAAAAGCCTTGACAGACAACTCTTCTGCTCTCTCAAGCTCACCTGTGAGAATTGCTATCCACGCCAGAACAAGCAGAGATTCTGCTGCAATGCCGGTATCACCATTCATCTTCGCCATGGCAAGGGCTTCATTCACCTCAGCCTTTGCCTCTGGGTATCTGCACAGCTTTTCCAGGCATGACCCGCAGTCAAGATGAAGCTGAGCCCGTACAGTAAGGTCGATAATTTCCTCCGGAACAGCCAGCGCCCTGCGAAATCTCGAAATAGCTTCTATGTACGCACTGGTGCCCATGGCGGCCCTCCCCGATCGGATAAGCCAGACTGCAGCATTCTTCCAGTCTTCTCCACTTTCGTAATGATCTGCGATCAGGCTGGCAAATTCAGAAACTCTCTCTCCGCTGTGTTTCTGCAGCCAGAGTGCAACAAGTCTGTGATAATTCTTCCTTATACGAAGAAGAACTGTTTCATAGGCAACATCCCGGAGGATGGCATGCTTGAAAAGATATTCTCCCGCATCGGAGAAGGTCGATCTGTTCAATCTGTGTACAAGATCATGGTGCTCTACAGATGAAAGCATACCCAGTATTTCAGCAGGATCTTCCTTTTTGTAAAGATCTTTTACAGTCTTGTCCCAGAAAACCCTGCCGATCACTGATGCCATTTGAAGAAGGGTTCTCTCGTTCCGGGGAAGCGTATCAAGCCTTGCCTGAAGTACTCCTGTAAGAGTGGAAGGAACCTTCCTGTTAGCCAACGCTTCTGTATTCACAGTCCAGCTCTCCTGTGAAATAACCCCCTCTTCAACAAGCATCTTGATCAGTTCCTCCACATAAAATGGATTCCCGTCGGCGTTGGAGATTATCAGCCGGGAAAGCTCATCAGGCAAATTGCTGACCCTGGAAAGAATATCCTCAACCAGGCTCCGGCTCTCAGCAGAAGAAAGGGGTCTAAGGTGGATCAAAGTACCGGGCAAACCTCTTCCCCAGTTGGGAGATCGCTCAAGCAGCGGAGGTCTTGCAAGGCACAGAACAAGAAGTTTTTCATTTGGGATATCCCTAATGATCTGCTCAATCAGCTCAAGGGAGACCGAATCCGCCCAGTGCAGATCCTCAAGATACATAAGGGTTCTTCCATTGGATGCTGTGTTTCTGAAATACTTTAGAAGAGCTGCTCTGCCTGCTGACGCCTGGGAGGAATCCCCTTCAGCACTGCTGATGAAATCAGACGCAGACATATCAAATCCTGCAAAATGGCAGGCAAGATGGATGCCCGAGGACTCAAGAATATCCCCCATTCCTCTCTCAAGTTTTTCAAATACAACTGTTGTGGGGTCATCTTCCTTTACACCGAAACTGAACCTGAGAATATCCCGGAATACAGAGCATGGAATATCAATCATTCCAGGGGTACATCTGGCATTGAAAAAAACTGCGTCATCCTGATTTGTCTCCACTGCCTTTCGGAATTCGTGGAGAAGTCGAGACTTGCCTATGCCTGCTTCACCCACAAGAGTAACCATTTCAGTACAGCAGGAGGAAACTGCTTTTTCATACTTATCAAGAAGTATGGTCAGCTCTGTTTCCCTACCAACCATGGCAGTCTCCACCCCGAGCACA
>JAOZRM010000064.1:0-3774 GCA_029940175.1 Candidatus Sabulitectum sp.
TGATCAGAAGATTCTGGTATATCAGGTTTGTAGACCAGAAAACTCTTAAGCTTACCGGAATGACCCGTGATGGAGTATTCCTGGTGGAGAATGGAAAAATTGCAAAACCGTTAAAGGATTTTCGCTGGAACTGGCGTCCTCTTGAGCTATTTTCAAATATCCTTCGTGTTGGCACACCTGAGCTAAAAGCACCGGGAATGATACCTCCGGTCGTTATTGGCCAGCAACATTACCCATTTACAGATTAGGGGGAGGATCAATGGAGTACCTGGCACTTAGTATAGGGGGGCTGCTGTTTGTTGCCTTTCTTGTTGTGATACTGGATTCATTGTTTCTGCATGCAGGAGCAAAGATGGCTGGAGTTCGAAACGCAACTTTCGGAAAAGCAGTTAAGGCATCTATTGCCTGTGCTCTGGCAACACTTCTTCTTGCCATTGTTTTTTCGTGGATACCTGTGGCTGGAACAGGAGTAGGCTTTTTGATCGGGCTTGGTCTTACGATTCTGGTACTACAGGCTTCTTACAGTACCAGTTTCGGGAAAGCTTTTCTGTTGTGGATCTTTAATGTGATTGCCCAGGTTCTAGCGGTAATTCTGGGAGCATTTCTTTTCTCCGGAGTACTGGCGATCATTAATTGAATCGACTACTACTTTATTCTGCCTGGACACTTATTAAGGTTTTCAAGCAATTGAAGAAGTGCAGGCAGAAACAACAGCGCACTGAGCAGGGTTGACCCAATACCCAGTACGGCTATATGGCCTATTGATCTGAGCCCGGGGTGTGAGCTCAAGAGAGACCCTGAAAAGCCGATCATGGTTGTAACAGAGGCCATGGCAACATGTTTTCCTGTTGTGGACAACACCTGCCTGATCGATCCCCGACCAAGTTCAATGTACCGGTGAACGATGTGTACACCAGCGTCATTGCCGATTCCAAGCAGTACTGGAAGAACCACCATGTTGTAGAAGTTCAGCTTTACACCAGTCAGTTCCATAAGCAGGAATGTCCATAACATTCCTACTATCAGCGGTGTCAAAGCTAGAAGTGTCAGGTACATATCTTTGAAATTCAGATACATAAGCAGCAGAACAAGAAGGAATGTAGCAGAGATTATCCAGGAACTTTCCTTCTGCAGCAAACGCAACATTTCTGCGGCAACAAGGGAAGTGGAGGCTGCATAATAAGTGGTTCCATTCTCCAGTTCGATTGTTCCTATAGCTTCGCTGAAGGCAATAGAATTTTCACCGTCCGAAAGTCCCTGCTCAGGATAGATCATTACAAATGAACCGAGAGATCCATCTTTTGATATAAACATATCTGTGAGGTATTCGGGAACATCGGAAAGCTGGATGGGCTCAGTGGTTTGAGAAGCCTGCCTCAATCGTTGTACGTCCTCGGTGTTGGCAAGAATGAAGAAAGGACCATCAAGCAAATTCCGGATCTCTGCAAGATACTCAAGTCGCTTTGCCTGATCTACAGGATCTGTGGGAAAACGTTCCTGAAGAGCTTCAACAGAAAGAATGGTGGTGTCGCTGTCTACTCTTGCCCGAAGATAAGACAGTAACGGTTCTGCATCTTCATCCTCGTCAAGCAGAATGAATGCAGGGTTCCTGTAGTTTGAAGTGGGGTAAACCCTGCTGATAATCTGGTGTCTGCTCTCGTATTCCTCAAATACAGGCTCCAGAGTGTCAAAATCATATTCGAAAGAGAGTCTTGATGAGAACCCTATTGCAACTGCAACTGTGAGGAGACTGAGAACAACAATACTTCCTGCAGCAGGAAATGGCTTTGCTTCTGCTCTTTTTTCGTGTGGTGAAGCGGGTTTCAAGGAGAGAAGAGATGTTCGTTCAAAAACCACAAGAAGAGCAGGAAGAACAAACAGCATTGAGACAAGACCGAAGATTATTCCGGTGCATGCGATGAAACCGAATTCCGAGAACCCTTTGAAATCCGCAAAAATCAGAACAAAGAGTGAAATAGCTGTGGTAAGCCCGGCAATTGTAATGGCCTGACCTGAACTCTGGAAAGTAGTGATAATGGAATCTTCTACCGGCTTGCCCTGGGCACGCTCTTCTGAATATCGGGCATAAAAATGAATACCGTAATCAATACTCAGTCCAAACAGGATCAGACCTAGAATTGAGGTCATCATGTTCAGTGAACCGTAAACAGCCTGAGCCAGACCAAATGTCCACAACAGGGAAAGAAGAAGAGGAATGCCTATGAGAGCAGCAATAACAGGAATTCTGGTGATCAGCAGGAGAATTGTTCTAATGTCATTCTTTTTCTTTGCTTTGGCGTAGTATGCTTTAACAAAGAAGTAGCCTGTTACCAGCAGCAGGATCACAACCACTCCCAGGCCGAAAGAAGTGGTAACCTCATTTGTAATGGCGTTTACTTCCACCATCTGACGCTGCATGCGTCCACCCAGTACAATTTCCATGTCCTGGTGATATGCTTTCGGATCAAGAGCAGTTGAAACTGAATCGAGCATATCATATGCCCGTTCAATGTAACCCACATCGGTTTGTGGTTTGGCGGGAAAGAATCGAAGCACCATGGTAAGACTGTCATCCGATACAGGATACTCATTCACTGCAATGTTTTCAAAGAAGGAGCTGGAACTTATGGCCAGATCAGTATCTGCTGCTCGAATCAGGTGTCCCAGTGTTGTCATATCAACCAGATAATCAATCAGTCCTTTAAGTTCGGAGTCAGTAGCGAAATAGAGGGCATTGTTCTGCATGAAGGAAGTGTCTTTGCGGTAATCTACCCGGATGAAAAACGGTTCACCATCAGTCTGAACCTGCTGCAGAACAATCGGGATAAGCTCTTCCGCAAAATTCCGGTTGCTTTGAAAAGACGGACTGGAAATAGCAACCGCAGCTGCTGTTTCGCCTCCCACTGTCTGGCGAAGTTGTTCCATGGCCTGAACAGTGGGATTCTGCTCAGGCAGCAAGTTGGATATATCAGTATCGATGGACAGCCTGCTGCTGCTGAGAAAACCCGGCACACCAAGTAGAACACCCACGGTAATGATCAGCATGGGCTTTCTGATCGTAAAAACAATCAAAGGTCTTAAAGTGTTGAAAATAAGATCAACCGGTGAACGGCGTGACTTACTCATTGTTATCAAACAAGCACTGATGAAACGGAATTATACAAAATTGCATACAATATATGAGTTAAAAGTGTTGATTGTCTTACCCCCGCCAGATAAATTTATTATGCAGTATAAGCCTATTATAATGGCTTGAGGCTTGGGCAAGGATAGGTCTTTCTGTATTTACCACTCAAATCGCATGCCGAAGCATGTTTCACCACTCAAAGATCTGATAGGCTGGGTATCGTGCAGGTAATGCCTGACGAAGATCACTATGTCACCCTTGTTAGAACGATGTTTGCCGTAGATCTCTCCGAAATGCCTGCTGCTTGAACCACCATCAAGATGAAAATAAAGATCCGAGTGCCACATGGTGCCGTAGATCATCTCACTTGCAGACAGGAATGGGTAATCTATGTTTCCGTGCAGTGACCAGTCGAAGAGGTGACCTTTCTGGAAAGTTGCGCCAGTGGGACGATAGAACCCTACACTGGCCCTGTAGTCAGGAATGGGGCCTGCAGGCATGAAAACCGCACGGTCTTCCATTCTGATATCAATATGGTTTTCCACCCCCAGTTTGAGATTGTTCATGTACTGTCCACTGGTATCTGCCATATCTATATTGTGGAAACACTCGTGGTCTGTAAACAGAGAAAAGAGCAGATCTCCGTA
>JAOZRM010000064.1:3784-14658 GCA_029940175.1 Candidatus Sabulitectum sp.
TCTCCGTAATCCACGCCAAAGAAACACCGTATGTTCCAGTGACCACAGTAGACATTGAAAGCAATGTCTGATTCCTTGCTGCTGGTTCCCATAAAAGTATCCATGGACAGTCCAACCCCGAAGGTTACCGGCCCATATTTCACAATGGTGACCTGGTTTTGAATCTCTGTGTAGATGAACTGATCCTCATCCGGTTGAAAAAACATTCTGGGTTCAAGAAAGCCATCATTGCTTCCCGGGAAAGAAAGATTCCAACCGGATGTAAGAGCCAGGATCAGTAGAAGCATTTGCTTACTTCTCCGCTTCCAGATGTTTCATCAGCCCCTGAACCAGATATGATTCCGGTTGTGAGCCTTCAACAGCGTATGTCTCGTTTATTACTGTTCTGGGAACACCCTGAACCTGATATTTTGCAGACAGTTCCTGAAATTCATTGGCCTCAATCGCCTCTGCAACCACTCTGTCGGAATAGGCTGCCATACGGTGTGCCAGAACAACAGATGGCGGGCAATGGGGGCAGGTTGGGGTTACAAACACCTTGATGAGCAGATCTTCCTGAAGGTCATTCAGAAAAGTCTTTGTTTCATCAGAAAGAGTTTGCTCATCTCTGCCGGAATCGATAATTCCAGTGAGAAGACTGCTGAACTCATATCCGGAAGGAGTACCTCTGAAAAGAAGCCTGCCTGTATTTCCGATACTGATCGATGGAAGCAGAGCACTTTCTTTGTGTGACTCAATAACATCCACGGTAAGTCTTGGTGAAAGTTCGCTGAGTTCTGAAAGTATTGTTTCAGTTTCACTTTCCCCTGGAGCTTTTGTAAGAGTTACTGTGACATCCTCAGTCATAAGGTTGAAGTGACCTCTTATAGCTTCTCTGTCTTCGTCTGACAGCAATGGCATTTAGAACCTCTCTATTCTTCTTTTTCCAGCAGTTCAAATACTGCAGCGGAGGCTCTGGCCCCCTCAGATACTGCAGTTACAACCTGTCTGAATCCGTTGTTTGTTACATCTCCTGCTGCAAAAACCCTGGGGTTTGAAGTTCCCACGATGTTTCGGGTTAAAACAGCGCTATTCTTGTCCAGTTCCACCAGTGATACAAACGGCTCCGTGGCAGGTACAGTGCCTACATACAAAAATACACCGTCGGTGTCTATATGTTTTCTACCTTCAGGCGTGTCCAGGATAACACCTGTAACTCCCTGATCATCTCCAACTACCTCTGCCAGATGTGAGTTCCAGTAGGTGGTCACCTTGTCATGCTCCACAAGCTTCCTTGCAAGATAAGGTTCAGCGCGAAGCTTGTCTCTTCGGTGAACCAGACCAAGCTCAGAAACCACATGTGTAAGATGAAGAGCTTCCTTTACGGCACTATCGCCTCCTCCAACAACAATCGCTTTCTTGTTCTTGAAGAAAGGTGCATCACAAGTTGCACAGAAACTCACTCCCCGGCCATAGTACCTCTCTTCTCCAGGTACACCCAGAGTGGCAGGAGCGGCACCAGTAGCAATGATAAGAAAATCAGCAGTGTACTCCGAGGAATCTGTTTTTACAAGGATCTTTCCGTTTTCTTCTGTAGTACTCTCTACAGTTTCCATCCGGAAAAGAGCTCCTGCCTCTGTAGCCTGCTTCTTCATTGCACTTGTGAGATCAGAGCCTGCAATTGAGCTGAACCCGGGGTAGTTTTCTATCTCAGCAGTGAGAGCTGCCTGTCCTCCGGGTTTCCAGCTTTCAAGCACCACATGTTTGATCCCGTATCTGGCTGCGTAAATAGCGGCGGAGAGAGCGGCGGGGCCGCCTCCTGCGATAACAAGCTGATAAGAGTCAATACTTTGTATAGCCCCGCTGCTAACCAATCCTGTATCAACCTTGAAGCTCATTATCCCAGTGTTCCAACTGCAAGAGCTTCAAGGTCTCTTTTAAGTGAGGCTTTGTCCCGGAATCCAACCATTCTATCGATTTCTTTTCCACCATGGAATATGATCATCGTTGGAACTCCACGGATTCCAAACTGATTAGCTGCTGCAGGATCTTTATCAATATCCACTGTAACGAAGTTCACTTTGCTGCCAAGCTCACTGGTCAGTTTGTCAAGCACAGGGTGAAGCATCTTACATGGGCCGCACCAGTCTGCACTGAAGTCTACCAGTGTAAGTTTGTCTGTTCCTTTTGCTTCATCAGCTATTGTATTTCCTGGTATCAGTCTCATTGTCTTATCCTTTCGGTCTAGTTTGTTTTGACTACATCCCGTACAGTAGCATATTGAATGCCTATCGTATAGACATGTCACGCAACAAGTTAAGGCACGCAAGCGGGTGATATGTGTCAATTCTTCCGGTGATTCCAGTCTTTGCAAACACATCCCCACCCTTGTATTATGTGATGTTCCGACAGGATAGTGGGGTTTTTACTAAAAAGGAGGTAGTATGAGATCTTTGTACCTGCTTGTGTTTGTTGCAAGCGTGGCCTTGGCGTTCGGTGTTCCTGGTGTTCCAGATGTTCCAGATGTGGAAGTACCTGATATTGAGATTCCGGGGATGGAATTGCTCGATGACATTCAGTTGAAGCTTGATGGTATTCTCGCTCAGTCTGAGGCTCTCAGAGATATGATTCCAGATCTTGCTGTTCTTGATGAGCTTTCTTTGAAACTGGAAGAGCTCAGGGAAACTGATGCTGACGTTGAGTCTCTTCAACTGCGGCTGGACGCCTTAAGGGATGATCTATCCGGAGTGAAAGCTGAAATGGATGCTATAACAGATAATCTGGATTCAGAAATAGAGACTGTTAAGGCAACTATGGATGAATTTACAGAGGGCTTGCCTATCTAGACCACAGGGGACGGCTGGGCACATAGCCCAGCCGTGTCTGTCAAGGGGTTAGTATGCTCCGGAGCCATTCAGTACTGCCGCTGGTGTAAGCATAAGAATGGCAAGATCCATCCAGATAGACCAGTTGTCAACATAGTACAGATCCAGCTTTACCATTTCATCAAAGCCCAGATTACTTCTTCCGGATATCTGCCATACGCCGGTAACTCCCGGAATGGTTTGAAGTCTCTTGAAGTCTCTTCGGCTGTATTCCTCCACTTCTTCAGGAAGAGGAGGGCGAGGCCCTACAAGGCTCATTTTTCCGGTTAGAACATTGAACAGCTGCGGAAGCTCATCGATAGACCATCTTCTGATAAATCTGCCGGTTCTTGTTACCCTGGGATCATTTCTGATCTTGAAAAGTGGTCCTGCTGATTCATTGTGTTCTGAAAGAGATGATTTTTCTCTGTGGGCACCCTGTCGCATGGATCTGAACTTGAGCATTCTGAAAGCTCCGTTGTTCTTGCCCAGTCTTGTCTGTCGGTAGAAGACAGGAAAACCGGAATCAGCTACAATCGCTATGGCCGTAAGGATGAAAACGGGAGAAAGAACAGCAATAAAGAACAGAGAGAGAACAATGTCTGTTGTTCTTTTAAGAAGAAGACCCCACCCTGACAGAGGTGCAGGAACGGATTCGATAAGGGTAGTACCTCCTATGTGTGCCACCCTGGCTGTAAGGCTGACCAGAGAAAATACATCAGCTGCTATCTTGTATTGAATACCCACCCTCTCGCAGTACAGGATGATCTGTGATAGAGCCGGCATGGGTATTGATTTGTCTACTATTACAAGTTCATCCACAGAGTTCTCCTCGAGGCGTCTGCAGATTTCCTCAGGAGGTAGGGATGGATCTGCAAAAGCCTTCACACGGTAGGATATCTGTGCTCTCGTTTCCAAAAAAGAAGCGAGCTGTCGGGTATCTTGTGAATTTCCGAGCATGAGAACAGTAACCGGAACGCTGTTTCTTGCAGCTATTTTTCTGATCAGCCAGTGCCAAATAATGAGTAGTACTATGGAAACCGGACATGAGAAAACCAGAACAAATCGGGAAAAAAACAACTGTCTTGTTATGAAAGTAATGGCGAAGGCAAAAATCATAGCCATAACTGATGCTTTCAGTATACAGGCTGCTTCCTCTATGAGCCCGAGACCGAATTCTCTTCTATATGCATTGAATGAGGTCATCAGTAAAACCTGAAGAGCCCCCAGAACAATACCGCTGAGAAGATAGTTATTGGGTGAAAGACTGAAATTGGATCCCATTACCGAGCTCAGCATGTAGTGCCTGAACCAGAATCCCAACATGAAAACCATGGTGATACACAGCATGTCGGTAAGAGGCTGTACCCAGCTTAGCCACTTATTCATTGACGGTTCCAGAGCGGGTGACCGGAAGACCAAAACCATGCTTCATGTGAAATCTGATAAGACTCATAAGGTGATAGAATGCCTTTTTAGAAAAGAGTTTTGAGGAGGATCTCTGGTAGTGGTGCATGGCGATAGAATCATGAACATAGGCCACTCTGCCGCCGCTCTGCCAGACTCTGTAAGCCCATTCGAGATCTTCCATGCCGAAGAAGTATCCTTCATCCAGGAGCCCTATTTTCTCTGAAGCGCTTTTTCTCATGCAGAAACATGCACCGCAGACCCAGTCAACAGTTCTGCTGTTATTGTGGTCCCAGTTCTGCATGAGGTGACCGGCTGTAATGTGTTTTCCCTTCCGGGTTTTGCCGAAAGGTGTTCTTCTGGATATGATGGTGGGTAATCTGTAGAAGGTTCTGGCATTGTACTGAAGTGAGCCGTCAGGATTGAGAAGTTTTCCCGCAGACAACCACACATCTGGGTTCATGTCCATGTATTTTACCAGGTTCTCCAGGCAATCCGCTTGAACTTCCGTGTCGTCATCAAGGTGAAGAACATACCTTCCCGAAGATGCTCTGAATCCCTGATTTCTGGCCACGGCCACGCCCATGTTGCGGTTGTTCCTTATCTTAACAAGCTTCCCCGTAGATTCCAGAAAATCGGTTGTGCCGTCTGTTGATCCGTTGTCGACAACTATTATTTCCAGTGATGAGCTGAATGTGCACTTGTTGAGGGCAGAAATACATTTCTTCAGTAGGTTCAGTTGGTTCCATGTTATGACGACAACGCTTAAATCAGGCTTGCTTTTTCCCGTAGATATCATGGTACCTCTAAAACAGTTTCTTCATTAGTGCTCCCAGAGCACGGTAGAATTCGGGAAGAGATCTGAGTCTTCCGATATTTTTCACAATGAAACCTGGAGACAGGAAGAAACGGGCATTTGCTTTTCTAAGCTCCCGTTCCAGTACAAAATTTCTGACGGAGGGAAGCGAGATAGTAGATTCCTTCTGAACATCTACGGGATAGTAGTCTCCCTTTACAAAAAGATTCTTCTCTTTGGCGATCGTGTAGAATTCTGTGCCTGGGAACGGGTTACAGATTCCAAACATGATGGCGTCAGGCTTAAGCCTGATTGAATCTCCAACTGTTTTTCTTATGGTTTTCACTGTTTCCAGGGTGCTGGAGCCGATCAGGATGTTCAGTTTCACAAACACTCCTGCTTTTTTCAGCGCTTCTACACAACTGGCTACTGTCTCAACCTTCAAGTCTTTTCTTATATCATCCAGGATAGACTGCTCAAGTGATTCCACCCCTATGTCTACATATCTACACCCTGCTGCGGCCATGGCTTCCGCAAGCTGTTCATCAATGCTGTCCGCCCTTGAAAGGCAGCCCCATTTAATGTTCAGATCTGCAATACCATCGCATATTTCATAAACCCGCTTCTTGTCAATTATAAACTCGTCATCAATGATCGAGACAGCAGTATATCCCTGCTCAGCGAGAAATCTGAATTCTTCTATGACGCTCTGTGAGGATCTTGCTCTGTACGGAGGTTTACTGGTGTGTGTTTTTTTGAATTCCAGCTCACGGGCAAAACTGAGAGAATTGGGTACACAGTATATGCAGTTGTATGGGCATCCTCTGCTTGTGAGAAGTGCTGTGAACTTTTCCTTTTTGTGACCGAACTTCGGATTGAAGTAGAAGTCATCAGAAAGAAGATGCCTGGCTGGAAAGGGAATCGAATCAAGGTTCTCGATTGGAGCTGATGGCGGGTTATGGTGTATGGTTCCGTTATTCATGTAACTTACTGCCGGAACAGATGAAGGGTCATCAAGAAAATCAAGGAGCTCGGGAAGAGTATTTTCTGTTTCTCCCCTGAGAACATAGGTTCTTTCATCGTCGATGAAATCATCTGTGAAATAGGAGGGGGCAGGCCCTACGGAAACAATGGCAGGGTGAGAGCCCCTGATCCGTCTTATTGTGTCTCGAGTTCTTCTGTCGATTTCCCTGCTCAGGTTTACAGAGTAGAAAAGATACACATCTGAGGTGTCGTTTCTAAAAAAAGTCTCAAACTCGTCTGATGAGAGGTGCAGCGCCGGACCGTTCAGATATGAGACTGAGTGGCCTCTGTTTTCCATCACTGCGGCGGCGTAGAGAAGGAATACATTCGGGAAGGGATATCTGCCATATGTGCATCCGAAAACTCTTTCCGGAACTCTTTCTCCCTTTGCAGGAGCAGGATCTATCAGTGTGATTTTCAATAGCTTCTACTTTCTTCATTCCGGTGCAGAGACAAATAAAGGAAATCACACTAATATACAATGTACACTGTAGAGGGCGTAACTCATACGGGAAAAGAAAAGGGGGAAGAGCAGATCGCTCTTCCCCCGGAAGGCTCAAATAAGGCTAAAGAGCTTTGTCTTTAAGTGCCTTTCCAGCCTTGAAGAATGGGACTTTCTTTGCGTCGTACATTCTCTTCTCTTTTGTACCTGGAACAACTCCCTCACGGGCAGCTCTTTCTTTTACGCCAAAAGTACCAAAACCTACAAGAGAGATCTTGTCTCCCTTTTCGATTACAGTGCTTACTCCTTCAATAAATGCGTCAACAGCAGCAGCGGCATCCTTCTTGGAAAGATCGGCTTTTTCAGCAACGTATCCAATAAGTTCCTTCTTGTTCAAACCCAAACCCCTTTCTCGTTTTTTAACCACACAAAAACACGGCGATAACGTACATTAGAGCAGAGAAAGCCCTTTGTCAAGTCTTTCAGTGAAGATTAAAAACTGCTTGTGTGCTGTTCAACCTTTATATCCGGGAAAGCTTTTATGTTGATCCGGAAATAAAAGCCGGAATCAATGTCTGAAACATGCCTTGTGAATATCGCTTCCCAACTGTCTAGATCGCGCATTATGGAGTAGTCCTGGCCAATAAAATCATCATTTGTGATATCGTAATAAGCTCCATAATTTAATGCCCAGCGGGTCGTCAGATTTAGATTCGCAGTTAATCTGAGCTTGTTGAGATCGTCATCCTCACTGTACAGGGATGGTCTCCAGTTGTGAGAAAGGTTCAATCTCCATGAAAGTGGTGTAAGAATAAAACCCGAATCAGGTTGCATTGTGGGGTCATTTCCTGAGAGCTGAAGACTGGTTGTTATGGAAAGGTTCTCGGCTTTTCCGGAGTATGTGCTGTATGAGCTATTGATTCGAGAGGAAATCCATTGAGCAGGTGTCAGGTTCAAGCTGGCGGTAATGGGTGAGAATTCTTCTTCTTCCCGGTCTGGACTCCAGCTTGAAGACAATGAAAATTCTGCAAGAGATCTTCTATCAACGGTTCCTCTTCTAAGGCGCTTGCCTTCAAGTACATTTAGAAGAGAGAATGTAACAACGGTTCCAGAAGAGGGCAGTGATAAATCGCTGAAACGGTAGTACAGAGAGTCTGCATCTTCTGCTGTGTGCAAGCTTCCGTCTGTTGCAAGGTACTTATCCGGTGCCCAGCTTGTTGAAATTGAAGGAGAGATCGTATGGCGGAGAATGGAATATCCTGCAAAGCCAGAAGAGAACATTCCGTAAATGTCCGTGGAAAGAGAAAGACCGATAGAACTGTGAAGCCATCCTGGCAATCTGTTCCCCTGAATATCTCTGTCATATACGGTTCCTGTTGTTTTCAACCATGGAGATATGGCCAGTATACCCCCCAGTCGGTTGGAACCACTGATTGCGGAAGATAATCTCAGACCAGCATTGTAGAGAGATGAATCTTCCCACTCTGTTTTTTCGGTAAGGTAGTGTGAGCTGAAATTCCAGTACAGACTGTGCCAGATGTGTTGATCAGCAGGGTTGGATGGCGGGTTGAACACAGGTGCTGATGGATGATTGTATCTTAAATCCGGTGCAGTGAGCTCTGAAAGAACTTCGTTATCAATAGTATCAGCGAGAGCATCAAGATACTCGGTATATTCAAAACTTACCTGAGCACTGCCTCCGGCTATATTCCTGGACAAGGAGAGCCATGATCGAAGCTGTCCCTCCATTCTGTCCTGGGGGTTCTGCTGCGTCTCCTCAAGGTAGGATCTGTCACTGACAAAGTTGCCAGTCAGTCGAACCATTGTTCCATCTGGAAGTTCCTGTGTATGCAATGTCTCAAGAAGCCACCTGTCCCGACTGTTCTCAAACTGGCGACGCCATTGAAGCCTGCTTCTGCCATTCATTACGTAGCGGAGACTGTGTCTTTCTGTCATGGTAACCTGGAATCTTGTTTTTTCCATTAGATCCGCACTGACAAGAAGGTCTATGTAATCCGAGAAGCCAAAGTAGTATCCGATCTTTCTAATATATCTGCCGTCACGGGAGGAAGATCCAAGGGTAGGGATGGTGAAGCCGGATGATCGTCCTCTCCTGATGGGAAACACAGCATAGGGAAGCCAGAATATCGGAGTATCCTGCACATACAGAATAATTGGTTTGGCCACAGCTTTATCGTCGGGATAGACTTTCATCACTTCAGCCCAGAAAAAGTAATCAAAGGTGTCTTTTTCACAGGAAGTGAAAACTACGTTGGTCAGATTGAATTCATCTCTGCTCAGCATTGTAACAGTTTCACTGTTATACTGAGCTCTGTCATAGAATGAGGTAGTGGAGAAAGTTCTGGCTGTGGCAGTTGGAATGTGATAGATCAATGCAGTGCCAGTGGCGTCAACTCCGCTGTCGGTAAGTTCAACATTGCCAGTTGCAGTAACTATCTCATCAGTTGACAAGTACTTAATGGTGTCTGCAGCAATACTCATCTGTCTGTGTTCAATGGAAGCAGTTCCCATCAGAACCAGATTCTCATTGGCAATGCTGAAAACAAGCGAATCCGCACCGTATGACATTGATTGCATTGGCTCTGTACCGGTAGAATCCGGTTGGGAGACCAGAAGAAAAAGACAGATCCCTAGCATTGTGAACCAGCCATTGATGCTGCCCCGAATGCTCCCGCTTCAGGTGAATCCTCAAGAACAGAGATATTCCACCTGTGCTTGCAGCGTTTTTTGTACTCCTCCATGGCAGCTGTTTCAAAGAGGTGCGCTGTGGCCGAGAGTCCTCCACCTAGAAAAAAGCCCATCGGAGAAAAACAATTCGCAAGATTTGCAAGTCCGATGCCCACCCATCTGCCATACTCTCTGAAAGCTTCAATAGCGGGGATTCTTCCCATAGATGCCAGAAGTGATATCTGCTCTGGAGGGACTATTTCCCCTGACAGTCTTTTGTAGTACCACTGCAGGGCTTCTTTGCCGGCATATCTTTCCCAGCAGCCATCTGAGCCACAGGAACAGGGAATTCCTCCTTCACGGACTGTTGAATGACCGAATTCGCCGGAGTAACCAGTTCCGTAAACAATCTGACCCTGGTTGATTATTGTTCCTCCGATCCCTGTGCCAAGAGTAACAAACAGCCAGAGACCTTCCTGCGGGATCTGGCCAGAGTTAATCGCTCCTATGGCAAATGCATTGCAGTCATTGTCAACGATCACCGGAACATTAAGGAGGTCTCTCAGAATATCCCCAGCGTTAATACCGCTCCACAGTGGCAGATTCGGGCTGAATCGTATCACCCCTCCAGCAGCTCGATCTATGAGTCCTGCTGTACCAAGGCCAACTGCTCTTAATTCTGTTTTCTCGGCAAGAATAAGCTGGGAAATTCTTTTCAGCAGGTTTTCCGGGTTGCAGTTTACACCGGTTGGTAATGTATCAACGATTCTGAAAGCTCCCGCAGTTATGCATCCGATCTTTGCACTGGTGCCACCTACGTCAATGCCCCAGCATGTTTCCAAGGACTTATTTCTATATCCCAATGATCTCCCCG
Organism: Candidatus Sabulitectum sp.; assembly: GCA_029940175.1. GTDB lineage: Bacteria > Fermentibacterota > Fermentibacteria > Fermentibacterales > JCC-6 > Sabulitectum. Next base: position 13,858 of record JAOZRM010000064.1, read on the forward strand.
TCAGTTACTGTCATCATTGGCCATGATATTCTAGTTTCTGTGTCGCTTCCAAGAACACATCTTCCAGAAGCGCCAAACCAGGGCCCCATGGAAGCAAGTTTCCTGGATATTCTACTTCTTGTGGGGTTTGAGGTCTGATCCCACGCGTCCAGCATCATACTTGCTGCGTCATAGCCCTGAGCAGCAATTGCCGTAGGCTCTTCTCCATAGTTTCTGTTGTAATTGTAAACAAATCCCGCTGTTTCAGGATAGAGAGAGTTCAGGCCGAAAGCAACTGTAAAGATTGCGCCCTCAACGTATTCTCCACCGTGTCGCAGCAACAGATCATCATCCCAGCCTGATGTGCCGAACAGGGGTACTTCAAGTCGGTAGAATCTCAATTGAGGTGCAATCTGAACTGCATCCCAGGCAGATACAGGAAGAAAGATTGCCTGAGGAGAATGGGCTTTTACTGCAGTTATCTGAGTCCTGAAATCGGTATCTCCAGGCTGATATCCCTGGGATGAGACCACTGTTCCACCCATTCTTTCCACCACTGCTCTAAATTGCTCTGCTTCCCCGGATGCTGTTGCTGTATAGGGATAGATTACACCGAAACGGGTGAACCCCTGGTCCCTGATGGCATATTCAGCCACCGCTGCCGCCTGATTGCCTCCACTGATAACCAGTCTGAATACCGGGCTGCCAATTCTATCAACATCTCCTGAGGTAGCTGTAGGTGAAAGCAGAGAGATTCCTTCTCGTTCTGCAATAGATGCAGCCGAAAGTGTGGAAGAACTTGTAAGCGGGCCAAGAATTGCA
>JAOZRM010000065.1:0-9078 GCA_029940175.1 Candidatus Sabulitectum sp.
TCTTTTTTGCAACAGCTGGAGCCATTGTAAGAGCTGGAGGAACACCGGTATTCATTGATATACTTCCGGACACCTTCAATATGGATCCGGATCTTCTCCGGGAATGGCTGAATACCAACTGTGCCATGACCAACCGGGGAGTTGTCCACCGGACTTCCGGAAAAAGGGTAGCAGCAATAATGCCTGTACACATCTTTGGTCAGATATGTAATATGGACTCTATCTGTGCCACGGCTACCTCCTGGGATCTGCCTGTTGTAGAAGATGCTGCTCAGGCTGCAGGAGCAAAGTGGAAAAACTCCAGAGCCGGAGCCCTGGGTTCAATTGGATGCTTCAGCTTTTTCCCTTCAAAGAATCTTGGTGCACTGGGAGATGGTGGAATCCTTACCACAAACAACCCTGAACTTGCTCAGCGCCTTAGAAGCATTCGAGAACATGGAGGCAAGGGATACCTTCACGCAGAGGTCGGCACCAACAGCCGCCTGGATGCAATTCAAGCAGGCTTCCTCAGAGTGAAACTTCGCAAGCTTGAAGACTGGCATTCAGGCAGAAGAGCAAATGCAGAGAGATACAACCAGGCCTTTGCAGACCTGGACCAGGTACAGACCCCTGTTATTGATCCAAGAGCATGGTCCATTTACAATCAGTATACTCTTCTTGCGGAAGACAGAGACGAACTACTGGCTTTCTTAAGAGGCAAGCAGATCGGCTGTGCTGTTTACTATCCTCTCCCGCTTCATCTCCAGGAATGCTTTGCCTATCTAGGCCACGGGGAAGGAGACTTCAAAATTTCGGAAGATTGCAGTAAAAAAGTGATTTCTTTACCGGTGTTTGGAGAATTAACAGAGGAAGAGCAGGATGAAGTTATTGCCGCAGTTAAGGAATTTTTCTCCAAGTAATATCCTTATTGCCGTTGTAATTGCTACAGTTGCGTGGAGTCAGGATCTAATGGATAACACGTTAGAGACTGGCAAGAACCTTTTTACACCAGTTCCCCTGTCCGTTATTGCAGCGGGAGCTGGAGGTTCTTACTTCGCTTTTACAACCGAGGACCAGGAAGGTTACAGGAGTTTTCTACCTGAAAGACCATTTGATGCAGTAGACAAAGCAAGTGACTTTGTTTTCGGGGAGGCTCTGCCGGTTTCTGCTCTTTCCCTGTGGATTGCAGGCAAGTTATCTGACTCTGATCAGATTGAAGCAACCGGCGAGGAAATGTGCCGGGGTCTTTTCTATTCTTATGGCATAGTTCAGACACTGAAGCTGACAACCGCAAGAACCAGGCCGGATGGATCCAATAACCGAAGCTTTCCTTCCGCTCATGCCGCAGGTGCCTCATGTACAGCTGCAGTTCTCTGGCACCGGTACGGAGCAGAAGTTGGGGTTCCTCTTACTGCTCTTGCTCTCTATACCTGCTTTTCTAGGATAAATCTCGGAAAGCATTTCCCATCGGATGTTATTATGGGAGCCACTATTGGAACAGCATGTGGTATTGCTTCCTCAATGGTGGCAAGTAATGAAGAGGGAAAAAGTATTTCTTTCTCATTCTCCTTGTCCATAAATACTCAGGGAAGGATAACTCCCGGCATATGGTAAAAAAGCGAATAGAAAGTTTTGGACATGCATTCAGAGGTCTTGCAACTCTTGTTAGAACCCAGCCGAATGCAAAATTTCATCTTTTGGCCACTATTTGTGTCATCGGTCTTGGTCTTTTCTTGAGAATATCAAACCTGGACTGGGCCATACTGACTATTGCTATTGGTTCAGTGTGGGCTGCCGAGGCACTCAATACTGGACTTGAGTTTCTTGCAGACCGAGTGGCTCCAGAGTGGCACGAGCTTGTTGGAAAAGCCAAGGATGTTGCAGCAGGTGGCGTACTTGCAGTGTCTATTACTGCGGCTGTTGCAGGTCTTCTTATATTTCTTCCTCACATATTTTAGACGAAACACGGAGATGAAAAATGCTTGACAGAAAATTCCTGAGAAAGGAACCTCAGATAGTAGCAGATGCTATCAAAGCCAAGAATGAAAAAATTGATATTGAATTATGGATCAATGCTGATTCTAAAAGAAGAGCTCTGATGCTTCAGATCGAAGACCTCCGGAAACTGAGAAATGAACTCTCCAAAGCTGTTTCCATGAAAAAGCGAAATGGAGAGAATGCAGATTCCGAAATGAACAAAAGCCGTGAGATCGGGGCAAATCTCAGCTCACTGGAGAATGAAGTTGCAGAAATAGATATCCAGCTTGCTGAACTGGAAAACAGTTTCCCCAACATTCCCGATTCGGATGTTCCGCTTGGGGGTGAGGAGAACAACGTCGTTCTTCGTTCATGGGGAGAGATTCCCCAGTTCGATTTTGCGCCAAGACCGCACTGGGATCTCATGGAAGGCGTTTTTCAGCCAGAGGCAGCAGGCAGGATCGCCGGTTCTAATTTCATTCTGTTTCGTGGATGGGCAGCTAAACTCCAGAGAACCCTTATCAGCTGGATGCTTGACCACCATATCAACTCCGGCATGGAAGAAATATGGGCACCTTTTGTGGCCACCCCTGAGTCAATGACAGCCACAGCACAGCTGCCGAAAATGGATGATGACATGTACAGGATTGGCAGGGATGATCTCTTTCTGATACCCACAGGAGAGGTTCCCCTTACCAACCTTTACAGAGATCAGCTCCTGGAAGAAGCCGATCTCCCTGTGCGACTTTGTGGTTACACTCCCTGTTTCCGCAGAGAGGCTGGAAGCTATGGCAAAGAGAACAGAGGGTTGAACAGAGTTCACCAGTTTGAAAAGGTAGAAATGGTACGTTTTGAGCACCCTGACCGGTCCGATGAAGCTCATCAGGAACTTCTTAACCATGCTACCGGCATGCTGGAACTTCTTGGCATTCCATACCGCGTTCTACTTCTTGCCTCTGGAGATCTCAGCTTTGCTGCAGCAAAATGCTATGACATTGAGATCTGGTCCGCCGGGCAGAAAAAATGGCTTGAGGTATCTTCCCTCTCTAATTTCAGGGATTTCCAGGCAAGAAGAGGAAATATGCGATTCAGGCCTGCCGGTGGTGGAAAGCCACAGTTTGTACACACTCTGAACGGCTCAGGGCTTGCATTGCCCAGGCTTATCATCTCTCTGGTGGAAAACGGACAGCAGGCGGATGGAAGTATCAAACTTCCCGGAATTCTCGCTGAATTAATGGGAACGGAAGTAATCCGTTAGAACTGGGTTACTCCTTTTCTTTCTTTTTCCTTCTGAAGTCATTCCGGATGCTCTGCTTCATATCGTTCCACTTGTTCCAGTCCTCCGGATTTTCCCGTTGAAGTTTATGCCATCTTTCCCGGGAAAATAAAAACACAGCAAGAAACAACACTGTGAGAAGAAAGATCTGCACCCAGATGTAGATCTTCTTGGGCTTGCTCTTCCATCCCGGATGTCTGGGCGGATCGAGAAGTCTAAGAGAGCTGACAATATTCTCTTCCTGAATCAATGCTTGTACTGCTTGAATTCTCAAAGTGGAGACCATTCGAAGCTGAACCTCAAAATCAGTCTTAAGTTTTGCGTATTCCAAAACAGCAGGAGGAAGATCACTCAGATCAACTCCCAGGGCGATCCCGTTCACCGATGATCCGGATTCAACAGCTTGAATGGAGCCTCTTAAAGCATCTGCTCTGGCTTCCAATTCCAGGATCTGAGTGGTGGTTCCAGACCTGATACCATTCCTGATTGCACTTACGGCAAAGGAGGTTTCAATATATCTTGCTTTGAGATCAGTTAGTGTGTTGATCAACTGCTCAATTTCAATTTCCGGTCTGATCGTACCATACTCTTCTTCAAACAGAAGCAGGGCTGCAGTAGTACTCTCTAAATTAACTTCCGCGACAGCAAGCTGGTTTTCAACAATTTCACGGCTCTCGCGATAGCGAGCAAGAGTAATGCTGGTGTTGATACTGTCCAGAAGAAACACAACACGGTTGGACAATTCCACCGAGTACATCGGATCTCCGGATGTAACTCTCAAAGCTATAAGTCCTGAAGAGGTTACGCTGGCTGAATAATTCTTATTAAACTCCTTCCTGGCAAGGAACATTGCAACCTCGGGTTCTCTTTCATATCTATCGGTGATTTTAATACTGTCAATGTAACCAGTGGCGAGAATTACCTGATCGATCAGAGATCTACTGTTAAGTATTTCAACATAGACATCAGAAAGAGTGGTCATCAGAGGAAGTGAGTAACCAATACCTCCACCGAAAAATCCTGCAAAATCACCCATGGACATTCCACCAAGAGCAGAAATACCAGCAGGCTGATCTTCTGGAGGAAGGATAACAGTTTCCACAGTATATTTCTTGGGCAGAAGAAATGTCACCGGTATGGTAACTATCATTACCAGAGCAATTACCTTAACTATAAACACTCTGTTCTTTAATAGCAGGAAAAGAAAATTACCTGGATCATTCCTCATGTTTTTCCTCTACTGAGTTATACTGTGGTAAGTTATTACAACCGTAGCAACTGTCATAATGATGGTCAGATATTCCTGCCAGAATTTAATGGGAACCCGTGGAACCTCAATGTTTGACCCTGGAGGAACGATGTCTTCCATTTCAGAATCCAATTTATCTCCCCCGGGTAAAACAACCCGCAAACCGCCTCTTCTGGCAAGATTACTAAATCCGTTGGCCATTCCAACATAGTAGTTAACAGTCATGCCTGGTGAATACAGAACAGGGCCGGGTGAAACAACTTCACCAGTTACATTTATGAATTCATCAGAAGACGGTACAACAAGCCTGTCTCCCGGCTGCAGTAAAAATGTACTTGCATCTCCCTGTATGATAAACGGAATCATGGTGCAGACAGAGTCAGTATCAACCCTATTCACAAAACACCTCTCCAGATTGGCAACACTGGAAACTCCACCTGCTCTGGCTATTGCAGCACCGGCACTTTCTCCGGGGAGGTATTCAAGTACAATTCGTTCTGATGGATCAGTAGGTTGAGTACTTAACAAGTCGTCCTGTACACGAGATAGGGCCCCCTCAACAATTATAATTTCATCGGCAAGATATACATGAAGTCTGGAGTTTCTGTGAAGAAGAGGATTTGAGTCCATGTTCCCATTCAAAGTGAAGTCATTCAAATCATACATAGTGGAGTCATCTTCAGCTGAAATTACCAGCACTCTGGATATGGCAGCAGTGGGAGAAACACCTCCAGCCAATGAAAGAGCTTCTCTCAAACGAGTTAGGCCGTTAACTGAAATAATGCCCGGGTTCCGTATCTGTCCGGTTACAGGAACCTGAAAAATCGCAGATCTTGCTAAACCAGAGGTAACAACCATTCCATTGTAACTTGTGAAGAAGAGGTTTTCAATGTGCTGCTGAAGAGACTGGAGATTCATCCCGATAATGTTGATTTGTGGCATAGTTGGAACCGTCAAAGTTCCATCCAGGGCTATAGGTAGAACAACAACAGAAACTGTCTCGTTGACAGATGCTCCCGAAAAGGGAACTCCGCCTGGAAATGATATCCAGATTTCGTCACCAGGGCCAACGTAATACTCTTCCGCATCAAAATAATCAAGCGGTGAAAGGGGTAAAGTCTCCGGTGTTATTACGGCCAGAAGCAGACTAAGGCCTATACTCAGAATCAAGAAAACCTCCTTGTATATCTCTCGAAATAACTATCTGGTACTATGATCCCAAATAGCAGCAGCAGTAGAAAAAACAGCCTTGCTGACACCAGAAATAGAAGCAATGCTCATTAACCAGAAGAAATAGGGCAATCGAAGAAAAGAGGGTATCTTGTCTCCCATAAACTTCCCTGCAAGCGCTGTTACATTGAAGATCAACACAGACAAAAACACAACATTGAAGGGAGAATCTACTACAGAAAGAAGGATACCTGCAATACTTGCAATAATAGCAAAGATCCCCATATTCCATCTAAGTATTTTATGCACAACAAGTTGAAGGGACAGCCCGTATCTCTTTCTTCTCAAAGCCTTTCCTAAAAGCGAGAAAGCAGAACCCATCATCCAGCTGACAATTCGAACCAGACGGTGGTATTGATCGTAGTTGTCCGGTGTAGGTTCAGCGGCAATGGCTTTGCTGTTAAACAGGCAGGAATACCCCTGGATACGGACAGAAACTGCGGTTTCAAAGTCATCGGCCCGGGATGGGTCCGGTGGATTGTACAACTTCTTTCTAACTGCGAACACGGCTCCGGTGGCACCCAGCACGGCTCCAATTCGACTGCCCAGAGCTTTCAGCATCTGTTCATACCGCCAGTAAATAGACTCACAAGTGACCGAATCAAGACTATTCTGCTTTGAACCAACAACACACCCTACCGATGAATCAGCAAAAGGCTCTACCAATTCTCTTACAGTATCCGGGTTGAATTGTGTGTTAGCATCAGTAAAAACAAGAATTTCACCTTTGGCAACTTGCGAAAGGGCCACCATTAACGACGACTTTCCCTGTCGTTTCTCCGATCTCAGAAAATATACGCCATCTTCACTGAAAGATCTGACAATAGAATCGGTATTATCTGTTGACACATCAGAGGCAACTAGAATCTCAAAACTAGTTCGAGGATAATCCTGGGAAAGAAGATTACTGATCCTCTGGCCAATACAAGCTTCTTCATTTCTTGCAGCCACCATAATACTGACCAGTGGATATTCTTCGAAGCTGTCGCCACCCTTCCGGGGTCGGATCAGCCCAACAAGAAAAATAATAAACGGGTAGAGTGCCATAGGCAAAAGAATCACACCCACGCATGCCCAGAAAATTGAATCTAAAATCGTTATCAGGACAAAATCTCCCCTCAAGAAATTACCGAGAATTTATACCGAATCTACCTGTTTATCGCAACATGGGTAAGCAAGACTGATTAAAAGCGCAAAAACAAGCCAGAAGAATGCTCCGGTTTGAGGCCACGGAATAAGATTATCAACTATTTGATGAATCCCGAATGCACCAAGCCCACATATCATTCCCATCCCAAGAGCTTTTTCTCTTCCATGCTTCAGCAATCTTGAAAAGGTTACCAATACAGCACTTATCAAAAGCAAAAGGGACAGAACCGAAAAAACACCACCCTTCAAAGGCATCTCGAGTACCAGTGAATTCACTCCGCCAAAACTCTCGATCTTATCAACACTGTACTCATGTCTTACTTCCCAGAAACTGTAAAAAGATGTTCCTCCATGAAAAAATTCACGACTGCCCCACCCAACACCGGAAACCGGAGAGTTCGCTATCTGGGTCAAGTACCCCATGTAGCTCACGTACCGATGCAGCAAACTTGAGTCCAGCATTAAAGCACTTGTATTACTAAATACTGTAAGCTGCCGCTCAAACTCCTCTGCATTTGTAATTACACCCCCAGCAAATATACTCAAGGCCAAAACAGGCACCCATACTTTTCCTCTGTACCTGTAGATAAGATAAACAAAACAAGAGGCAGTGACTGTAAGGAAGCCGCCTCGGGAAAAGGTATACATAATATTCTGAATTCCCAGAAGAGTCGCAGTAAGTGCAATGGTCTTCCACAACCTTGTCTTGAAAAAAAAGAATGCTGCCAGTGAGGTTGGAATGAGAAGCTCCAGTACTCCTGAATATGGATTCGGCCCACCATGAAAGGTAGAGTAGATTCTTCCTGCAAGATCAAAACCGGATGCCATCTCTCCAACGGTTTCAAGATTCTCGAAATTGTATTGATAAATACCGTAAACTGACATGACAAGAAGCATAAGAACAACCATCTTAAGCATCTTCATTAACCAGTCTCCTTTGCCATACCAGTCATAGATCAAAGGAATCAGAGCAGCAGCAATGAACACCTTGTGAGCTTCTCTGATGGTATTTCCTACAGTGTTATCATGCAAATGAAGAGACATAAACATTGAAGCAAGCTGTGCCAGATAGGCGAACAGAATCAGGTAGACAGGTAATGGAAATTCGGGGAACTGCTTGAATCCCACCACCTTGTTAACAAGATACAAGATAAATGATGCTACAACAACAATGGTTGTAACTGATATATACAGTGGTCCAAGTTCAAAAATAGAACTACCAAAAGTAAATAGAACAGGCAGGAGAAGAAGCCAGGTTTTCAGGTTTGGAACAAGAAAAAGGGCAAAGACAAACAGCACAAACATAACAACAGCGGCCAAAACTGTTATGGGATAAAGCGAATAAATGCCCAGACACAAAAGTGTAGCACCTATAACAACTAACCATGTCTTCCAAGAGGGCTTGTAGACCTCCGCATGACCGATGCTATTGCTGATTTCCACAGAATTCAATTTATATACATCCTGTTTCTTTTCTAAGAAAAGGTCCCAGTCAAAGAACCTTCAGATCCCTCAACTGGAACCTTCAGCTCAGTTCAAACCGGCCACCTCGATGGTTGTCGACTCGCTATTGCGACCCTCAACGAAAGCAATAAGCCTTCCGGAAAGAGCGACTTGAGAGTGGGGATCCCTCTCTACAGCTTCTTCATAAAGAAGAAGCGCAACATCAAAGTCTCCATCTTCCAAGGCATTCCCGGCAACAACCAGATACGCATCGGATGTGGACGGAATGACTGTCTCCGTTACCGAAGCCAGTAGAACCGTCGGAAGAAGCAGTGCAATAAGCACTACGGCCTTCTTCATAAGAGCACCTCCAGTTCCTCTGCGTATTTCAGCAGAGCGTCAGGTAACCCGGCCATCCTTCCCTTGAAGGGTTAGGATCCGTAGGCTTTGCGTCCCGGGATCTCTCCCGGTTTGCGTTTAACAACGGTAACCCGGCCACCCTTCTTGTTTCCCCAAAACAAGTTAGGGCCCGTAGGCTTTGCGTCCCGGAATTTCTTCCGGTTTGCCAGACGGTGCTCACCGTCTATCTGACTATGATTGAAATCAGTTTCTGAGTAAAGGGGTATTCTCGTACCTGCCCCTAACAAATTTTCCGTAATTTCCGTAGCCACAAGAATTAATGAGAGAATGGCCGGAAGAAAGACCGAAAAATGCATTTTCCTGACGATGTGTATCTGAACCAAGGGTGATTCGTTTACCTCCAAGCTCCATATAC
>JAOZRM010000065.1:9088-14621 GCA_029940175.1 Candidatus Sabulitectum sp.
CAATTTCGCGAATCGGATAGGTTAGATTCTCCGGTCTTCTCAAACCGGAAGTATTCACCTCAAGCGCAATACCTCGAAGAATCATCGTGTTAAGAATATTCCGAAGAAGCCCGGAAAACACTTCGGTTTCATCAAAATCCACTGCCAGCCCCGCTCGTGCCATTCCCCTTCTGAAGATCCCCATGTGTGCAAGAATGTTGATTGAGCTTTTCTGAACGATCTTCAGGGTCTGCCTGTAATACTCCTCAACGATTTCCATTGCATCGCCACTTAGAAAGGGTTTCTCGTCAAGAATCAGATCATCACCCAGCCAGTGCAGAGCACCTGTAACAAAGTCGTACCTGTCCCTTGTGAAAAGTAGCTCTGCCTCCTTCATAAACCTGTGAGGCTCTCCTACCTCAAGCCCTCGAAGCACCTGAACACCCATTGATTCTGCACGGTCCAGTTCCTTCAGGTAATCCGGTTCAGAAAAACTTTTGTAGCAGTAATCGAGAGGATGAACGTCCACATGGGCCACGAACCCAATTGTATTCACATCAACTTTTTGTGCCATAATGCATAGCTCTGAAGCGGAAAGATCTGCATCAGGCGAAGATGATGTATGTACATGCATATCAATAAATTTCATTTTTGCTCTCCACTGTCAATAATTCATATATTCCATTATGATATTCCGTTAGGCATCGAAAGACGAAGCCTGGCCTGAAACTCTACTAACATAACAGGAGAATACAATGAGATCTCTACTTTTCTTTGGAGCTTTACTCTTCATACTCCCTCTTACTGCACTGGCTCTCCAGACAGAAACATTCGGCTGGGAAGGCTCCGATGCAGTACTGGGCATCTACGGCAACGGTGTTGCTACTATTGAAACAGTTAGCCCTGTTTACACAGGAAGTCAGTCTCTTAAGTTTGAAGAGACACCTCTTGGTGGCACTCCTCAGGCATTCGTTGGCTGGATACAGGATCTCAATGACGGCGACACAGTAGCTGCTTCATTCTGGGTATATGATGATACTCCTTCAGCCAGTCCATCCGGTCGTATCTGGGGCCACTGGAACGATGACCCCACCGACCCTACTGTTTACGACGGCAGTGCCAGTGGTAACACTACCTACAGTGACGGAACAGGCTGGAGTTTTCTTGAGTGGGAATGGACAATTGTAGACGGTCACACCGGCCTTATAATTGAAGGCAGAATCTATTCGTCGACTGAATACGACACTCTCTGGTTCGATGACCTTACCGTTATCGCTCCTGATGGAGCCACCATCCTTTTCCCAGGTGATATTACTTCCCTGGAAAGAAATACCTGGGGCGCAATCAAGACTTCGTTCTAAAAAGCAAAGTATTAATTACCCGGCTGCTCAGGCAGTCGGGTTTTTTGTTTCAGTATGTAACCCCGAGGCCGAACATCACCAGGTCTCTTGTCAGATCCATGGGAACAGAGAATTCAAAACCAATTGATTCCGGCATCCATTCCTCTGTTGCAGGAAGACCGTACACAACACCGGTATTTATGCAGTGGTGAAAGGTGTTCTCTACCTGATCCCAGTCACTGCCACCGTCGGCATCCTCAGGAAGATTGATCACATCAGGGCCGTAACCGCCATCCCACCCTGCATACACCTCCAGAGAACTGCCAAAGAGGTATCCTGCTGAAATTCCGTACTGTGTACTGAGAAGCTTGGCGGGCACTATGTATGAAGCACCTGCCCGGATAGAAACAGCACCGTGACTGGAAGGGTCCAGCAAACCCACCCTGACAATTGGACCCAGGCCATAGGCTCTGGCAGAAATCCCTATATCTATCTTTTTCGTGGCCCCGGAAAGAAAAAGCAGACTTGGCGACAAGGGCACATCATCAATGTTGTTCTCGCCTGCCTCTCTGCGGTCATCAGCATTAAGGTAAGCGGGCAGTGCAATAGCTCCTGTAACTGTCATATGGTTTTCTCCAAGGGTTCTAGCCCCTGTCATAGAACCGTAATAACACCCCTGAACAACCACAAGAAGAACCGCGATGCAGAGCATTTTGTAAACTTTCATTGTATTCCCTTCAGATGAAACAGAAATGTATGTTACCAATTAAATAACCAAGAAGAAGGATTTTACCAACACGCAGAAAGAATGGGGTATTTAATGCCGGTGATAGCAATGCTACTGTCAGGTTGCGGAAACATGGATGGCTCGGAAATACAGGAAAGTGTTTCTGCAATAATTGCAATTGATCAGAAAGACTGGAAGATAGTGTTCACTGCTCCGGACATGAGACAGACGAGAACTGTTTCCCACTTCACCGGAAAAGATATTCCAGCAAGGAACGTTCTACAGGAAAGTGCCCGGATTGCCCGTGGCAGGGTGGAGCCGCTAAACGAAGATCTGCTTAGCAGTATTGACGCCATAGTTATCCCAGGAGGATTGGGAGCGGCAACCACTCTCTGTGACTTCGCTACTATGGGTTCCTCCTGCAAAGCCCACCCAGCTGTAGAAAATTTCCTGAAAAATGCTCACCGGAAAGGGATTCCCATTGCGGCAATGTGCATTGCGCCAGCATTGATTGCAAGAGTATTTCCAGGAGCTTCAGTTACAATCGGAACTGACCCGGATACGGCTGCAAAGATACAGGCCATGGGCTGCAATCATGTGGATTGTTCCGCAGAGCAAGTCCATGTAGACCATGTGAACAAAATTGTCACCACACCAGCATTCATGACTGCCAGTGGGCCGGCACAGGTGTTTCAGGGAGCATTGAATATGATTGAAGCTCTGGAAGAACTCATTCCCAGTTAAGCAGATCCTCTGCAGATAGCTTCGTAAGGAAAGAAGAGTATTCGCTGCCACTACCGGGTAATGAAGATTTTCCCACCACGACAAACCCGCCGTCCTCAGCAATCTCAAGCGAGTAGCATATGGCATTTGCATCTGTTAACTCCAGAGACCAGATTGTAGAAAGCCATGGATCAAACCGTACAAGAGAGGGTCGGTAACCTTCGCCTGTGCCTGAATTGGAATTAGCAAGAACAACAAAACCGGCAGGAGGGACTTCCAAGATGGAATAGGCGTTATCCGGGCCATCGGTTCCCCATGAATAGTCACTTACAACTTTTCCATCGGAATCGAAAAATACAAGGAACATGTCGGAAAACCCGATGCTTCCGCTGGTGGTTCCTGCAACAATGTACCCACCTTCTGAATTTACAGTAACACTTCTTCCCGTCTGATTTCCATCAGCAAAATGACTTGCTTTCCAGAGCCAGTTCCCCTGGATGTCTATCTTCATTAAAAATACTTCTCCATTGTCAGCTCCGGTAAGAACGAATTCCTCCTGGGAGTTAATGGCTGGAATGATTGAATAGGCCGCCTGGTAACCCGGGGCTACATATCTTTTCTGCCAGAGAACAGATCCTGTATCAGATACACATACTGCAAAAACATCGTTATCTGATGTTTCACTGTTGTAGGATAACCCCACAGCAATAATGTTACCGTCCGAAGTCTGACAAAGGTCAAACAAAGCATCGTCACCTTCATAACCGGGATCAATATGCCATGCAATAACACCTTCAGTGTCAAAATTGAGAACCAGACCATTATTAGTAGATGAGTCGGAGCACATGCCACAGGCAACAAAACCATCAGAAAAATTCTCTATCGATTTTGCTGAGGAATTCCCCAGACAGAGCGCAATGTTCTCCCACAGGACAATTCCATCTCTGTCTATTCTGGAAATATTCAATGCCTTTTCACCGGCCACTCTGCCAGGCACGTCACCTACGGCAATGTATCCACCGGAAAGAACCGCAGCCACATCCCACACTACAGATCCAATATGGCGGGAAAATCCGGCACTCCATTGAACTTCAGGCTCGCCGCCCCATACAGGAGCAACAAAAGTTGCAAACAGAAGCCAACAGAAAAATCCAGTTCTCATATATGTCACCTCTTTGCCACTAAATAGATACTTGCAACCAGTAAAAGTCAATCCCCTATGAGCTACACCATTTCTTTTGTAGGATATGCTGGAAAGCGAATCTCTCTACCATTTTCAGGAGAGCTATGAATTACAATTTTGACAATACTGTGAACAGAACTAACACCAGCTGCATCAAATGGGACTTTCTGAATGCCTTTTTCGGAGAAAAAGAACTGCACGCAATGTGGGTTGCAGACATGGACTTTAAAACACCTCCGGAAATCCTCCGACCCATCGAGGAGCGGGCAGCCCATGGTGTTTTTGGGTACACTGCAAAGTCCGACGACTTCTACACCGCTGTGATCAGCTGGTTTAAAAAAAGATACGACTGGGACATCAAAAAGGACTGGATAGTAACGACCCCGGGAGTTGTTCCAGCTCTAAACCTTGCCATGCGGGAGTTTACAGAAAAAGGTGACGGAGTCATTATCCAGTCTCCTGTGTACTTTCCTTTCAAGGATTCTGTTGAATTGAACAATAGAAAACTTCTTGACAATTCACTGCTTCTAAGGAATGGAAGATATGAGATCGACTGGTCTGATCTGGAAAAGAAGGCAGAATCAGCGAAGATGTTTTTGTTCTGTTCTCCGCACAATCCAGTTTCAAGGGTCTGGACCGTTCAGGAACTGGAACAGCTGGGGGATCTCTGCAACAAACACGATCTGCTAGTGTTCTCCGACGAAATTCATGCTGATATTATCTTCAAACCACACAAACACATACCAACAGCAGAGATCAACAATACTCTTGCAAACAGAACAATAGCGGCATATGCAACCAGCAAAACTTTTAATCTGGCAGGGCTCCAGCTCTCTGTTAACATTATTCCTAATGATACCGTAAGAGAAAGATTCAAGTTAACCCTGGAAAGACTCCATTTGACCATGTCCAACATATTTGGAATTGTGGGCACACAGGCAGCATACGAACACGGAGAACAGTGGCTGGATGAGCTTCTTATATACCTCTGGCAGAATTACATCCGGGTAAAGAACTACCTCAGAGATAACATTCCGGAGATCACGGTGATTGAGCCGGAGGGAACCTACCTTCTATGGCTTGACTGCAGAAAACTTGAAATGAGTGATGAGGAACTGGCGGCATTCTTCGTGCAGAAGGCGGGTCTTGCCCTGACTAACGGAATAATGTTCGGTCCCGGTGGAGGAGGCTTCATGAGAATGAACATTGGATGCCCTCAAAGCAGTATCATTAAAGGACTGGAAAGTATTAAAAAAGCAATGGCAGATGATTCACCTTTACTTGTTGGCGCAGGTCCCTCAAATGCTCCGGATGATTGTTGATAGGATTCTTCAAAGAGCTGGATGCTCTTTCACGGTAAATCTCATCTGATATTTTTTCAAATCTATTTTCCCGGAATCTTTGAAAACTATCCCTTCGCTCTCCAGCAGTACCCTTTGGAGAAACCTGTCATCATCTCCCTGCATGGTTCTCCGCGAACTAATTTCACCTTTTGAGTTCACAACTCGATGCCAGGGCAATTCCAGCCCCTCAGGCACTGCCCGGAGAGCATACCCTACTGCCCTGGATGCCCTGGGATTT
>JAOZRM010000241.1 GCA_029940175.1 Candidatus Sabulitectum sp.
AGTAGAGTTCTGCCTGATTCGTCAAACCCTTTCAAGAACATCTGCTGCTGTAAGAGCCAGGTTATCGGCAAATAGCATTCCTTTTGTGGTTGGTATGAGCAGGCTATCCTTCAGGGTTACAAGACCGGTGTCAATCATCTCTGATGGATTCAACCTGTAGCCGAATTGTTCAAGCAGGGTGAGGTTTACTCCGTTTGTGTTTCTGAAGCCCAGTGCTAGAATCTCATGGGCTGCGTTCTCATCTGTAAGATGCTCGCTGGTTTCCACAGGTATTTTTCCATGTAGAATTGCTGATTCGTAATCTAGAATACTACTTGTGTTCCAGCTCCGTTCATTACCTGTAAAAGAATGGGCAGAGGGTCCTATACCGATGTAGGGTGTTCTATTCCAGTATGAAGAATTGTGAAGTGATCTGTATTGTTCTTCCAGCGCGTAACTGGATACCTCATAGTGAATGTAACCACTTGCTGTAAGCATTTCATGCATCTGATAGTACATGTCTGCACACTGATTTTCTGTGGCTTTTTCTCCCCTGTCCCCCATTGGAGTTCCCGATTCAAGCGTAAGGTCATACGCAGAAATGTGCTGCGGTTTGAAGCGTAGGGTGTTTTCAATATCTGATTTCTGACCCTCGGGTGTCTGTCCGGGAAGACCGTAAATGAGATCAATGCTGATGTTTCGGAAGCCTGTTCTCGAGATGAGCTTCAGGCTTTCCATTGCCTCGGCTGCGGAATGCCTTCTGCCAAGAACCTTGAGATTTCTGTCATCAAAGCTCTGAACTCCTACGCTTATCCGATTGAACCCTGCAAGTAGAAGTGAAGAGTAATCAATAGCATCAAGTACCGCTGGGTTTGTTTCAATGGTTAACTCTTTCAATGAAGGAGTTCTAACCAATCCAATCAAACGCATCCAGAACTCTGGTGGCAACAGAGTTGGAGTTCCGCCTCCTGCATAAAAAGTCTGGAACTCCAGATTACCCTGCTGCGTTCTCCTGGTGAACTCAGCAGAAAGGGCTGTACACATACCTGAGGTATCAACGGGCTTCTCAACTGAGCTGAATGCGCAATAAGAACATTTCTTTACACAGAAAGGTGCATGCACATAAAGACCTGTACTCTTGTTTGTCAATTAATTATTTTGGTCCAACTGCAGTCCAGCTGCCACCAATATCATCAACACCACTGTGTCCACTGAGGTTGTACTCAACAGATGAATCCCAGAGCCCCATCAGACTGTCACCGGTAACAAATGTTCCGCTGAAGGAAAAAACATAAACAAGGGTATCATGATCAATTGTGTCATTCCAACTGAAAGAGGAATCAGCAGCAATCGAAGTAGACGAACAAAGCCAGGTGCGAGTATCAGTAGTATCAGCGTATGTGTGCGTAGTAGTCATTGTCCAGTCAGTAATTGTCGGATGATCAAGAGTAAAGGTAACAGGGATTAATGTTGCTGTTTCACCGGTCCAGCTTCCATTATTCCATCCTGTAGGACCAGCTGGAGAATTGCTTTCTCCACAAGCCATTACCGCAAGAACGGTAAGCAAAACAATTGCAGATATTTTTTTCATAATTTTCCTAATCTCTTTTAAGAACTGCTAGAAACGCCTTCTGTGGGATCATTACCCTGCCAACCATTTTCATTCTTTTCTTTCCTGCCTTCTGCTTCTCAAGAAGCTTTCTTTTCCTTGTGATATCTCCTCCGTAACACTTGGCAGTCACATCTTTTCTCAGTGCGCTTATAGTAGTTCTGGCAATTATTGCCCCGCCAATTGTTCCCTGAATTGGAATCTTGAATTGCTGTCTTGGTATTGCTTCCTTCAGGTTCTCACATGCCCTTTTGGCCCATATGTGGGCTCTGTCCCGGTGAACAAGCATGGAAAGAGCATCAACCTTCTCTCCGTTCACAAGAATGTCAACTTTTGCCAGATTGCCAGGCTGGTAATCAGAAGTTTCGTAATCAAAGCTTCCATATCCCTGGGTAACCGATTTCAACTTATCGTAAAAATCGTATACGATCTCTGCAAGTGGCATGTCTACCTTTATCTCTACTCTTCTGGCTCCAACGTAAGTGTTGGTGTAATTCTGACCTCTTCTTCCAAGAAGCAATGTAGTAACCGGGCCTATGTACTTATCTGGCATGATCACAGAAGCCTTTATGTATGGTTCCTCAGTCAATTCAATACGGGATGGATCAGGATACAGGTTGGGATTATCAATGTACTTCAGTTCACCGTTGGTTAACGTAACCCTGTAAAGAACCGTGGGAGCCGTTAAGACCAGGCTCATGCCGAACTCCCTCTCCAGTCGCTCCTGAACCACTTCAAGATGGAGAAGACCCAGGAACCCGCACCTGAAGCCGAAACCAAGACCCACTGAATTCACCTTCTCATAGATCAGTGAAGCATCGTTCAACTTAAGCCTGTCCATTGCAAGAGCAAGATCATTGTAATCCTCGCTTGAAATGGGAAAAAGACTTGAGAATACAACCGGTTTTGCCTGAGCAAATCCATCCAGCATTTCCCGGGCAGGACTAAGCTTCGTTGTAATTGTTTCACCGCTTCTAACGTCACTGACACTTTTGATCCCTGCTATAACATAACCCACATCTCCATTATTCAGAAGCTTGCACTTTTCGCGTTTAATCCCCAGGTGCCCGATCTCCTCTATTCGATACTCGTTTTCCCTTGCCATAAGAAAAATGTCCTGATCACTTCTCATAACTCCGTCAACAACTCTGAAGTAGGCAATTACCCCTCTGTACGGATCGAAAATGCTGTCAAACACTCTTGCACGCAGAGGGGCATCCGGATCTCCTGCCGGAGGAGGTATTCGCTCCATAATGGCTTCAAGAAGCTCTTCAATCCCCTGGCCGGTCTTTGCGCTTACAAGAACGGCACCATCGGGATCAAGACCAAGTTCATTGTCAATCTCATATAGAGTCTCTTCAATATTAGCAGATAGAAGGTCAATTTTGTTCACAACCGGAATTATTTCAAGTTCCTGCTCCATGGCTTTGTAAAGATTAGCCACAGTTTGTGCTTCCACTCCCTGCGCAGCATCTACAACAAGAAGAGCACCCTCGCAGGAAGCCAGTGCCCGGCTGACCTCGTAGCTAAAATCCACGTGTCCCGGTGTATCGATAAGATTCAATTGAAACTTCTCACCAGCTTTATTGCTGGTGTTCATGGTAACAGCCGTACTTTTTATTGTGATCCCGCGTTCTCTCTCAATGTCCATGGAATCAAGCATCTGATTGTGGAATTCCCGCTCGTTCACAGAGCCAGTGGCCTGTAAAAGCCTGTCAGCAAGGGTTGATTTACCATGATCAATGTGAGCTATAATGCAGAAATTTCGTATATTTTTTTGCAAGTTTTTCCTCCAGTGTTGAGTGTAATATGTTTGGTATTCGGTTATCATTCCAAACAGCTAAAAAAGGGGAAGAAAAATGCCAATTTTCAAGAAGGAAAAAAAGAACAAGAACAAGGATGTGAAAGCCACTGAAAATCCCCTGCAGATCATCAATGACTGTAAGATTGGCGAAGGAACCAAAATCTGGAATTTCGTGAATATCTACGGGTGTGAGATAGGCAAAGACAGCATGGTGGGATGCTTCTGTGAAATACAAAAAGGTGTAAAGATCGGTGATCGCACCAGAATTCAGAGTCACTCTTTCATATGTGAACTTGTTGAGATCGGCTCCGATTGCTTTATCGGACACGGTGTGATGTTTATAAATGATGTCTATAAATAATGTCTTATGAACTATAGTTTTATCGGACAGGATTGAAGCAGGAATAACCTGCAGATGATTTACGCAGGTTACTAAATGTTGGAAATTTATCAGCCGGTTAATTTAGACTTTAATGAATAATAAAATAATGAACATGAGGAGAGAGGAATGAAGCATTTTTTGCTATTAC
>JAOZRM010000399.1 GCA_029940175.1 Candidatus Sabulitectum sp.
GCGTCCCGAGCGATAGCACGGAGAGCCAGCAGGACACGTCAGCTATTGCTTGACAGAGTACTAGTAGTGCGTTTCATTTAATCCCTTACATATACTGCGCACTAAAGTCAAAATTCTTCCAGCGGTGAACAACAGGTGCAGCATTTGTCTCCGAAATTCCCTGAAGAATTCTCTCTTTCAGTTCCTCTTTTGAGTGTACTCGAATATGCTTGAGGAAGGTTCGAGCTATTTTAGAAAAATATGTTTCAACCAGATTCAGCCATGAACCATGCTTGGGTGTATGCACATAGATAAAACGGTTTGGTCTGCTTTTCAAATAACTCATTGTTTCTTTCGATATGTGAGAAGAGTGGTTATCCAATATTACCCGGATTGTACAATCTGCAGGGTAGTACTCATCAAGCTCTTTCAGAAGCAGAACAAATTCTCTGCTCCTGTGTCTGTCATGAACCTGCCCGAATACATGCCCGGTGTGCAGATCCAGTGCTGCAAGTAATGACAGCGTACCAAGTCTCTTGTATTCATAATCCCTTGCTGTCCGTGTGTACTTCCCCGGTACTGGAGGTAAGTCTGGAGCAATATTCATGATTGCCTGTATGCCTGGTTTCTCGTCAACAGAGACAGTGATAACCTTGTTGTCCTCATCGCCGCCGTCATTGATGGCATTCACTTCCCTGTACACAATAAGTATGTCCTGCATTTTTCTTTTAAATTCTGGATCTCGCTGCTCAAGATAGTAGCGTATCTTGTGTGGTTGAATTGGATGAGACTTCAGGATTCTTTGAATTGTTGCCTTTGCTGCATGCTCTAAACACTTGTAACCTGCAGAGGGGGCATGGTTGCGTGTATGCCTGGCAAGCTGAGATAATGACCACATTTCCGCCGCGTAGCCGTGATCCACAGGTTTTGTGCATGCCAGATTGATTACCCACAACTTAGCTTCCTCGGTGATTGTCGGTGGTTTAGCTCGGTGATACTTATCCTTCAGTCCTGTTTCTATTCCTGCAGCCAGGGCTTTATCAATGCACTTGTATATAGTGGGTCTACTTGTATTTAGTTCTTCGCTTATCCCAGTGATTGATTCACCCTCTGAATATTTCAGAAGAATAC
>JAOZRM010000242.1 GCA_029940175.1 Candidatus Sabulitectum sp.
TCTTTCGCCTTCAAGAAGCCCAATTGAAAGTTTTTCTGTTGAATTGGCACTGTAGCTTCCTGCCCACAAACTATTCCCGACTCCGTATAACTCAAGATCAAGATCAGCAATTTCGTCAGTTCCCCTGATCAGGATATTCCACTTGCCCTCTTCCTCTGCTGTAAATGTCCATATCTCTGCCATTTCAGAGGAAGAAAGAGAAGACGAGATACCCTGACTGGTAACAGGTTCAGGATCGCGATACTCTACAGTGAACTCTACAGGTTCGTCGCTGACGGCTTTGATCCAGAACCAGTAGTCGCTGTAGGCGGACAGTGCAAGAGGCTCTCCGGATGTTGAGAAAGAAAGCGGCTCCCCGGAGTTATCGTAGGCAGTCATGGGAACTGCCGGCGAAGATGTCACCTCAATGACTGCATAATCACTTTCAAGAATACGGATCCACTGATAACCATGGGCTTCTGCGCTAAGCACCGTTTCACCGGCATCAACACCGGGAACTCTCACAGCATCAGGAAGCGTTACTGCAAGCAGAGCAGAAACAATAAGAATAGAACCAATCAAAACGACCACCTTTCAATTCAGCAAAAAATAGAACACAAACCTGAATGCGTAAGATAACAGAAAACGGATAAATCTGTTTAAAACTGCTCTGAAAAAAGAGAGAATGATGGCGAAGTGAGTTCAATACTCTTATCACTGCTCGAAATGCCTGTTGCAAGATCCCACAGGCACAGAAGACCGTAACCGAAAAGCCTTCTGCTGAATGATACCACCAGAGGTACAGATGCAGCCCTGACCGAAAGGTGCAGAGAAACTGTTTCTTCTCCGGGACGCCAGGCATCAGGCAATCTTCCGCCGGTGGGCCATACGGAAAAAACAAGTTTGAGTTCCGGAGCAGAAGGCTCTGGTCTGTCAAGCATATCAATAAATCTGGTCATATCACCACCGATATGGTGAATGGCTGCTCTGATCTGAGAGGCGGTTCGAACCGGGTTCTTCGCAGGGTCGGGAAGAGCTGTGACAAAATCAATACCATCCTCCCGCCTGTAACCCAGCTCTATAAGTGAAGATGCTTCACCTGCACAAGCTGCAAGAAGCGCAGAAGCACCTGCCGGGGGCAGTATTGTACTGGATACCGATTCGTCAGTCCAAAGATTAACCTGTCTGAAAATACCCTTTACTCTTTCAGCGGAAGGAGTTCTTGAAATATCTTTAATGGTCTGATGGAGCCTGGGCAGCTGTGGGACCCGAATACCTGACCTGCCCAGAGAAGAACGGCTGGCAGCCCGCAGGAACAGTGTTTCCAATTCATCAAGTCTTTGAAGTTCTGCTGGGAATTTTACCAAGTTCCTGTCCCCCTTGGATGATATTTAGTAATGGCATCAGAAAGTCGTTTTCTGCTTACTGAAGTATAAATCTCTGTTGTCCTGATGTCAGAGTGGCCAAGAAGCTCTTGTACCACCCTAAGATCCGCTCCTCCTTCAAGAAGATGTGTGGCAAACGAATGCCGGAGAGTATGAGGATGAATTCCGGACACGATACCAGCTTTAAGAGCTGAACTTCTTACAATATTCCATACGGTCATCCTGGATAACGGGTTCCCGTTTTTTGTAAGAAAGACAGTTCTTCCGGATCCACTTCTGGAAACTGTGCCTCTCCATCGATCAAGGTAGACAGCCAGCCTCTTCACGGAAGGAATACTCATGGGAACCATTCGCTCTTTAGCCCCTTTCCCTAACGGCCGCACCCAGCCCTGATCCAGGTTAAGTTTGTCAACGGTGAGTGAAACAAGCTCTCCCTCGCGCAGTCCAGAGCCATAAGCAAGTTCCATTAGTGCTCTGTTGCGACTGGAAAAAAAATTTTCTTCAGACCAGACCTCGATAAGCAGAACAACTTCCTTCTGCGACAGTGAATGTGGTACTCTGAAGATCGCAGCCGGTGGTCTGATCTTTTGTGCTGGACTGGATGCAATAACCTGACTCTGAACCAGGTATGAATAGAACGCCCTTAAAGATGAAAGCTTTCTGGCCACTGTGGAAGGTGCTTTTTTCTGCTTTGTAAGATGCTGAAGCCACTGTCCCAGCTCTGCAGAATCCGCGGAAACAAGGTTTCCAAGAAATTCCCAGGCCTCATTCAGATCTCGACTGTAAGCAGAAATTGTATTGTGAGAAAGGTTTCTTACCAATACAGCCCAGGTCAGAAAACCGTCAAGACGTTCTTCCGTGTCCATTCAACCATCCCAGCAACGACCTTCCGGGAGAAGGCTCTTGATTAGAGGTCGACCCTGGAACAAGAGAGACAGGAACACCCAGGTCAGTTAGTTCTGCCATGGCAACCAGAGCATCGATCCTCTGGCTGAAACCTGCAAGGGCCACCGGTGCATCACTCATAAGTTTCTGCGCCTTTTTCTTCGAAAGATCAAGCGATTCACACAAAACTGTCTGCACTTGTTCCATATCCTTTAAAGCAACCGGGAAAAGGTATACAATAACCGTTCTCGCCCGACGTTCCGGAGGAATAATGATGTTCTGTTCCAGTGGAACAACGGCTGGGATAGCAGCAGCCGGTACGGTAAATCTTATGGCGTATGGATATAGATCATCAAATCCATCAGCATTCCCTTTCGCAACAACCTGAGGAACAGCCTGCAGAACCGGCGGGGGAACGCTGGAGTTCTTATTGTCTGCAATACTGCGATGCTCTGTTTCTTCCAAAGAAGAACCATTGCTGCGAGAATCTGTATTCGTCTTATGGTCGATGTATGACTCTGCCATGGAAGAGGCTTCTGTTTCCTCACTGAAAACAACAGTTTTTCTGGAAGAGCCTTCATGATTCTTTTTGCTGGATACTCCGATAAGATCCCCTGGGGATCTTATCTCTACTATTCCACCGGCTCTTTCAAGTATTCTTTTAATCGAATCTGCAGTATCTCTGTCTGCATCCAGCTTTAGAGCAATGGGAACCTGTGCCAGAAATCGTATTACCTCTTCAGTGGGCAGGCGACTGAGCTTTTGCAATGCAATTCTGAGCCTGCCCCGACAACCGGGGCGATAGCCCATAAGAACAGGAACAAAGACAACTTCATCCCGCTGCAGCTGAATCTGTACTGAACCGTCATTGGGCAGCTCCGCAGAGAGAGCCTCAGCTTTTTCTCTGGAAAGACCGGATTGAAGAACCATACCCTGAGCAGAATCGAGCATCTGTCGCACAGAGTCAATGGGCTCTCCTGTTCTGGCATAGAGAACCGCCAGAATTCTGCCTGAAGGATTGCCCCCTCTTAAAACAATTTTCCAGAACACTTCAGTAGCCTCAATCGACCTGGCTTCTACTGATGTAAAGCTTGTCTCCCAACTCAATGAGATTTGCAGTTCTGGTACTGACTACCATGGCTGCACAACTTCTTGCCTGGGTAGTAAGCACCACAACATCGGCAATGGGTATTTCGGCCGAGTAAACCCACTCTTCATTCACATCCCGGAGCTGCTCACTTGCTGCATATGCCGTAAACACATCTCCGGGATTTATGCCCTGAGAACTACCGGCACTGAGGTAAATTACATCGTAGGTGTATGCACAATCTCTGTCTGAATCCCTGAATCCAAGTACCCAGAGCAACCCTCTGTCTACTCCAGGTTCATTATGAACATGAATATCGCTGGCTGTCTGGTATGGTACGAGCATGTCACCTTCCAGAATGGCAAGATAACCATGCTGCACCTTGGCTATTGATGTGGCAGGTGTAGTACTTACTACCTGACAGACACCAGCTACTCTGATCACATGACCTTTGTTGCCTGTTTCAGGATCTTCAACTTCTTCACATTCTCTAAGGATATGGAAAACCCTGCCTGGTTCTACTCCCTGATCTGCTCCGAAATCAAGTTCGATAAGGTCTCCTGGAAGCGCTGTAAG